>CAZQXU010000109.1:0-3967 GCA_964597385.1 uncultured Nitrosopumilaceae archaeon
AACAAGGGAAATTTGCAATAGTGAATAAAATTACATATGAAGGACATTCAGTACAACCAATTGATTTTTGTCCATTTTGCGGTGAAAAAATAGAATATAAAGATGAAAACAATCCTAAAAAAATAAAGAAAAAGAAAGTAAAAGAATTCTAAATAATTTTGTTACTTGTAGATGATATTCTTTATTGACAGCTTGCGTTTTGATTGCTAACTAGTTTTGGTGCTTCTGAATTTCCCCATTTTATTTTGCCCCAAAATCTTTCATGGAAATAATAGATTATAGTTGCTAAGACGTTGAAAATTATTGTTATGAATGAGGTTTCATAGATGTTGTTAGTTGAAAACCATAGTAAAGTAAACAACAGAACTGTGATTGACCCTCTGTATAGTGCGGTCTTGGCCAGAGTTCTTTTTTTACTATCCATGTATTCTATTTGATTGATATGATAATCAGGTTGGTGTTGTATTCTAATGCATACGACATCCTTTTAAGATTGAATTAAAGCGATTCAAAAGTATGTTTTTGTAATGTATTTTTAATGAATTTTAAAAAAACCCAAACAGTTCTAATTTGGAACACTTAGGCTATCTCTTTTTGAACTAAGATTGGCTGCTACATCTTCTTTGAGTTTTTCAAAGAATTTCTCAATCATTTCTAATCCTGCTACGATTCTTGGAGCGTTGGTTTTTGCAAACTCTAATTTTTCAGCATGTGTTTTTGGTTTCTGTTTCTGATAATTTTCATAAACTCTTGCACCGTCATAATCCACATATGCTATCCTTGCACTATAATCTGTTCTTTCTAATACGAGGCTGTCTCCGCCCACGATTGCCGTGTGATACGGATGAACAATCAATGCCTCTGATAGTTTTTGCGATGTGTTGATCTTCATTGCTTGTAATTCTGGTGCATAGTGATTAAAATCTGCTAAAAGATAAAACGTTGCTTCAGGTTTTGTGACCTTTACTCCTTCAATCTTTGATAATTCATTGTAAACATACTCTCCCATAATTTTGTGAATGTCTCTTGTAATTTCAAAATACTCGTTAATCTCATCACTAATTTCAAACCCTTTAACTGCTGCATATTGAATTGGAGTTGATACTGCAGTATACTCTGTGGCAAGTATTTTTTTAAATTGTATTTTAAGATCTAAAGCATGTTGTGGAAATATCACATAACCCAATCTGTATCCTCCCGCTGCATGTGATTTTGATAATCCATTTGTAACAAATGTTCCTTCAGGATAAATTTTTCCCATGCTGACAAATTTTGTAAAGTCATAAGTTGTTTGTGCATAAATTTCATCAGAAATAACTGCAATTGATTGTTCTCTGCATACGTCTGCAATCTCTTCTAGCTCTAATCTGTTGTAAAGTAATCCTGTTGGATTGTTTGGATTGTTTAGTATCAGAACCTTTTGCCTGTCATGTAGTCTTAGAGCAAGTTTTCTAAGATCACTTGGCGAAATTTTTTGATTTGCTTGTGTTGGTAGCATGTGGAAATTTTTCTTTAACAATCTGATTTGAGGTAAATATCCAAGCCAAGCTGGTGTTGGTAAAATTACTGTTCCATGTAAAATTTCAAGTAAATTAAATATCAGCTCTTTTGTTCCTGGTCCTACATAGATCCTCTTTGGGTCAATATCCATTGAAAAATAATGCTTGTTGTATTTTGCAATTGCTTCTCTTAACTCTGGAATTCCTTGAACTGCAGCGTATGCTCCCTTGCCTGCATTTTTTATCAACGCATCTTGCATAATTTTTGGTACGGGAAATGGGGATTGACCAAACGCAAATCCATAAAATCCAAAATTACATTCTGAATGAGGACAGTCTGAGTGAAATTCCTGCAAAAATGTGTTTAATTTTAGATTTTCAGGTAATTCAATGTCTTCAACTTGCTGGTCTACGACAAATCTCATAATTACTATATTTTTTACTCAAATATTAGTGTCATTGGTATTTTCACTAAATTTATGGTAATTTGCTAAAATCATAATCTTGTTTTTTGATTTTTTTTACATGAAAATAATATCCAGTTTGTATCTAAAAATTATAAAATATTTTTTAGAATTTATTTTACAAATGATTTAAACTTTAAAATCCTTCTGGAGGTTTTTGAACAAACACGTTACAAACAAGCGCATCTGTCTTTGTATCTCGATATTGAACATTGCATGAGACAAATTTTCCTGTTAATGCCATCTCCAAATCTACCTTTGTTGTTTCCTTGTATTCTGGCTCCTCTGGATTGTCAATCTTTGCAATGATTATTCTTTCAGTCTTTGCATATTCATCTTTGTTGTCTTTGCGAAAATGTGTTACTAGCATCTCAAATGTGTTATTTGACAGACAACCAATCACAGGTCCTCCTATTCCATCTCCCATTGTATTATGAAATTTTTTGTAATATAATTACTTGATGGCTATGCTGAGTTTGAATTCTGGCACCAGATTTTTTTGTTTTGCCATCTCAAAGAGTCTTCTAATTGACTCTTCTCCTTTATCTCCCATATTTACAGTAACTTTGTTTACGTACATTTTTACAAATTTTTCAATTAACTCTCTTGATTTTCCTCTGCTGTACTGCATTGCATAATCTAATGCCGCATCAAGATTATCTAATCCATATTGAATCGATTCTTGCAGATATCTGTCAAATTTGTGAATGGTGTCCATCCCCAAGCTTGTCTTCATGACATTAATCCCTAAAGGAACTGGCAATCCGCCTGTCTCTTTGTCCCACCATTCTCCAACATCTACGATTTTGATATTTCCCTCTTGTTGGTATGATAGCTGGGTCTCATGAATTACCAATCCTGCATCTACTTTGCCATCTCTTACCGCCTCTGGAATATCGCTAAAGTTCATTTCTACATACTCAAATTTTCCTATCATCAGCTGAAGTAACAAAAATGCAGACGTCATCTTTCCAGGTATTGCAATTTTGCATTTTTTAATTTCGTCTAATGTCATTTGTCTTTTTGCGGTAACTATTGGACCATACCCTATTCCAAAACTTCCACCGCTTCTCAAAATAGTATATCCTGGAATGTAAGCGCATGCATGCACAGAAACTGCGGTAACATCAAGCTCAGGGTTGGTTGCTTTTCTGTTTAGCTTTTCAATATCTTCAATGACATGCTTTACTGTAAAATCTGGCGATGTAACTTTGCCTGTAAACATTCCATAAAACATGAATGCGTCATCTGAATCTGGAGTGTGTCCTACAGAAATTTCCACATTTTATTCCTTAACAGTCGTTATAAAAATCAAAACTAGATCGTTTTTCTAATATGTGGCAATTGTTTTACAATTTTTGTGAAAACAATAGAAGCATATGAAAAAGATATTTTTAATCAAATCAAGTTTTTAGAGACATTTTGCCCACAAAAACCTCTTTTAAAATCACAGCAAAAAAATGTCCTCTTTTCTGGCACCGGTGATTCTTTTGTATCTGCAATGCTAGCAGAGATATTTTCTGATTATCAAGTAAGATCATTTGATCCACTTGATTTGCTAAAAAACAAAACCATTGCAAAAAATAAAACCGTCTATTTTGTTTCAGTATCTGGAAATACCATCTCAAATATCAAAGCTGCAAAAATAGCAAAAAAATCAATTGCCATCACTTCAAAACCTCAAAGCAAACTTGCAAAAGCATGCAATAATTCCATAATAATGAAATCTCTTACCTCTGATGTCTTTACTGCAGGAAGCATTACCTTTTTGGAAACTGCCTTGACTTGTATCTCACTTGTTATACCTGTGTCTATCTCAAAAAATCCACAAATCTTCAAAAAAGCATTTTCTGATGCAAAAAAATCAAAGATTGGAAAGCGAATTTTTGTTTTAGGTTCAGAGCACACGTATCCGATAGCGATGTATTGTGCTGCAAAGTTTTATGAGATTTTGGGATATGACGTTCATTTTCAGAGAATAGAGCAGTTTTCACATATGGAATT
>CAZQXU010000110.1:0-3953 GCA_964597385.1 uncultured Nitrosopumilaceae archaeon
TTTTGATTACTTTGTAACCTCCAAAGAAAGTTCCAAGTGCAATGGCAGATGCAGCAGCAAGTATTACCCACATTGGTACATCTGAAACATCAGTTAGTAATCCCTCAGAGAATAAAATTAAAACGATTATGCCCATTACTTTCTGCCCATCGTTTGCACCGTGAGTTAATGCAAACCATGCAGACGATATCAGCTGTAATTTTCCAAACGAGTAATTTACTTTTTGAGGAGGTTTTGATGCAAACACTGCAATAATTATTCCAGCAAAAAGAAATCCAATTGCCATACCTCCCAGAGGAGACACTATAATTCCAGTTAGTGTTTTAGTCAATCCATCTAAAATTAAGTTTTCAATTCCCACTCCTGCAATTCCAGCTCCTATCAATCCTCCAATCAGAGAATGACTATTTGAAATTGGCAAACCAAAGTGAGTACATACAGCACCCCAAGTAATAGCAGCAGATAATCCACCAAGAATCATGTAAATAGTAACATCATCAGGATTGATTATTCCCTTGGATATTGTCATAGCTACTGCAACTCCAAAAATAAACGGTCCTGCAAAATTAGCTATTGCAGATAACAAAACAGCATAGATTGGTTTTAAGACTCGAGTACCAATAACAGTAGCTACAGAATTAGCAGCATCATTAAAACCATTTACAAAATCAAAAATTAAGGCTGCTATTATTGCACCTATAGCTAATTCATACATAACATCACTAAGTGTATTTTAGAACTATATCTTCAATAACGTCTGCAACATCCACACATCTATCAGATGCAGTTTCCATTGTTTCGTAAATATCTTTTAATTTAATTATATGAATTGCGTCATTGCTTTCAAAAAGCTTTTCAATAGATTGTCGATACAAGTCATCTACAGTATGTTCAATTTTACTTGTTGTTCTGCAATGCAATATCATATCTTGAGCATTTTTAATATTGTTTAATTTTGATACTATGTATTGAACTTCTTTTGTTGCGTTGACTAGCTCTCTTGCCATTTCTAGAGCATATGGAGGGGTTTTAGTGATTTTGTAACTATGTGTTCTTGCAGAAATTCCATCCATAAAATCAATCACATCGTCTATTTTTGAGGCTATTCTTTGCATATCCTCACGATCTAGAGGAGTGATGAATGTTTTATTTAATTCAGAAAAGATATCACGTGTAAGAACATCAGCTTCATTTTCAAGTCGTTTGATTTTTGCATGTTGTTCCACATTACTAAGATCTGAAAACAAAACAACTAGTGCTTCAGCAGTTTCAACTGCTTTTTTAGCTAAATTATCAAGAATTAATAAAATTTCTTTATCATTTGATTTTATCCATGAAAACATGTGTCCCATGAATTACGGGAGAGAAATAGGCAATTAAAACTGTTGACCATTAAGTATATTGAACTATATAGGAAATTAGAAAAAAATTAATCCATAAAGATCGACATATCGATCAAAAAAGAAAAAAAGGAAATGAATTTTATTTTTGTACGAAGAACCCTGCTCTCCATGAATGCGTACTTCTTAGATCACTTGTTTTTTGATTCTGTGCCTTTTCTGCTACATTCATTGCTTCAAAAGAAGGGTTTGACGGATGATATCCTGTGCATTCAAAGTTGTAAGTACCAACCAATGCAAATCCATTTGAACCAACATATCCTTCTTCACCATTAAAGGAAGTGTCAGCATCATAGCTTGTGACACGGCACTGTGAATACTTGTAAGTTTTGACCAATTTGTTGTTGTGTTCAATATCAACTACAACAGAGAACAAACCTTGAAAGTCTGATCCTGCAGGTCCACGAGTTCTTATTTGATCTACTACTTTGTACAAAACAGGATAATCACCTACAATACCCTGTAATTGGAATGAAGGGTTTAGTCGCTGTTTGCTTGTATTTACTGTAGATGTCTGTTTGAATACTGGAAAATTGACTTTTTCTTTTTGACCATTTTCCAAAGTTATTGTAGCATATGCCTGAGTAGGTCCTCCCATGATGTATGGATTTGGATTTATTATGCCTTGTTCAGTTTTTTCACCAGAATAATTTTTCGTAGTTAATCCTGCACATGTTACAGTAATCTCTTCAACAACGGCAAACCCACTTTTTCCAGTATATCCCTCTTCTTTATCAAATAATGTATCTACTTTGTATTCTTCAATTCGACAATCAGAAAATTTGAGAGTTCTAAATGTCTTAGAATCATTTGCAAAATCTACATTTACTTGAAAATCATCATTGTATAATGAAGATGTACCTCCAATTTTTTTTGCTTTAGAGATAGCACCATCTAGTAGTGTATGTGGTTTTACAATTCCCTGAACGGTAAAGCTAGGGCGTTCTTTAGATTTTTCGTCAAATCCAGTATTTAATTTGAAAACTGGAAAATCTATTCTTTCAGCACCATCATTAAAATAAAATGTTGCATAAGAGTGAACATCTTCAGCTAGTTTTTGAGAATTTTTACCATAATCATGAATCTGACTTTGTGAATATGTTTTTGGAATAATTTTGTTTTCAATTGTTTTTTGTGATACTCCTGAACACTTAAAGTCAATTACATTAATTATTGCAAATCCTGTTTTTGTTGTTGTATAGCCTTCCGCATTATCCCATACTGTATCAGTGTAAGAATTATTTACTTTACAATCAGTGTAGTGAATACTTTTTTGAATTACTTCGCCAGATATTAAATCAACATCAACTACAAATTGCTTGTAATTATATTGTGTTTCATCCGGAGCTAATCTAAAATCATATTCTTGATCCATCGCTTCATTAAGAAGTGGATAATCTTCTACAATACCCTGTAATTGAAATTCTGAAGCAGCATTTCCAACATAAGAAGATGTCATTTTAAAGACGGGAAAATAAGTCTCTTCAACTCCATCTCTAAACGTAAATGTTACTTTTGCGTATGTATCTTCGACCATTTTGTAATTGGTTGGAGATACAGCAAATACTTCATTTGCTGAAATAGTTATTGATATAATTGCAAATACAGCAATTACACTTAGTGTAGTCATAGTTATTGCGTTTTTGAAATTCATTAATGTTATCAAGAATTTCGACATTATAAGACATAGCACCATTTTCTAAAGATAGAACATAGTGTTAGATAGTTACCATATCACTATATAGAAAAGAAGGTTGGTCTCAAAAATGAAAATAAAATTAGGTTAAAATGGTTTGTTGACTTCTCTTGTAAAGACATAACTTGCCAACCCAATCATCACTAAAACAAACACCGCAATTACTCCAATGCTTAAGAATGCAGAAATTCCTCCTTCAGAAACACCTGTCATCATCTCTCTTACCAGTAAAACAGTGTAAGTTACAGGATTGAATTTTGCAATTGTTGCCAACCAATCAGGAAGTAATTCTAGTGGAAAAAGAGCAGGACTCAACATGAATAATGGCATCCCAAGAAAATTAATCACTCCCCAAAAAGTCTCCTGAGACTTTGCAGTTGCAGCAACTATGACAGAAATTCCAGAAAATCCCAGAGAAAACAATATCACAATTGCCATTATTGGTGCAATCATTAACGGATTTGGAAAATTTACACCAATTGCCAAAGCAATTCCAACTATCAGACTAGCTTGCATTGCAGAGATTAAAGAGATTGCAGACATTTTTCCCAAAGCAATAGAGGAACGTGAAATTGGAGATGTCAATGCCTTGTTCATAAAGCCATATCGTCTATCCCACAAAGTATTGACTCCGCCAAAAATACTTGTAAAAATTGCAGTAAGTATTATCACACCTGGTGCCATAAATTCAATGTATTCTCCTTCAAATCCAACGGACTGAATCAGGGGTTGAGTTCCAGAAAAAGTATTACCAATTACAATAATCCAAATTGCAGGCTGAATTAATCGAATCAAAACTCCACTGCGAGATTTTTTGTATCTTTTCAGCTCTCTCCAAAATACAGTATAGGTGTCAT
>CAZQXU010000111.1:0-3935 GCA_964597385.1 uncultured Nitrosopumilaceae archaeon
GCAGTAGAAATTTTAGAACAAGCAAAAAAAATAGGCATGGTAGCTGGAAAAGACCCCATGGGAATAGCTGCTGCTGCACTTTATTTGGCATGTATTAGTACAGGTGAAGTAAAATCGCAAAAAGATATTTCAATTGCATCAGGGGTTACTGAAGTAACAATTAGAAATAGATGTGCAGGTTTAAGAAAAATGCTTCAAAACTAGTGAAAAAAATGCTAAACAGTGAAAATACATGGTCAGATTGGCTTGACTTTAATGAAGAAACAATTTCAAAAATACCTCAATCTGCAGGAGTGTATATGATGCATGCATCAATGAAGATTTTATTCATTGGGGGTTCTGAAAATATTAGAAGAAGCATACAAGAAAAAGAAAAAGAACCATGCATCTCAAAAGCTACCAGAGTAAGATACATGCAAACTGGTTCTTATGAACAAGTTTCAGATGATTTAATCAAAGAGTATCAAGATAGACATGAGGGAAAGACTCCTCAGTGTATGGGTCAAGTATAAACAATTTCAGATTATTTCTGGATTTTAAAAACTATAACGCAGTATTTTTGAATCTTTTGTATTCAAGTGCATCCCAAGGAAACACAATGTATTCAGCACCCTTTGTTTTTTGAGCAAATACTAATTGTTTTGGATATTTTTTACCTATTCTAGCAAACAAAGTAGCATATACAAAATCAGAAGGAGTTGTTACTTTTTGGATTATTTTCTTAAATGTTTTTCCAGAATCATAAATATCATCGACAAAAAGAGAATTCGAAGAAATTTTATTTTCATCTACAAGTATGGTGTCAATTCCCAAATGATCAGCTAATAATCTTGCAGGAATTAAACCACCACGACTAACTGTAGAAATAATTGAGAATTTTTTTGAAGATTCTAAAATTTTTTTAGAAAGCAATTTTGTCAGTCGTTCTACATCAGTCCATGTAACATTTTGTGAAAGGTTAGTCATGCATGTTTGGATATTTTACCTAGATTAAGTTGTTATGATAAAACGATTCAAAAAGTACCCATTATTGGTTTTTTTAATGGCTCAATAATCTTTAAGATGTTAAATGCGTATTTACTGAAATTTGCTTCCTTTTCAGATGACACTAACAAAACATCATCGTTTGCTAAGGGAAAACTCATCACAATCACCTTATCTCGATAAGACATAGAAAAATGAACTTCGCCGAACTCTTTATCAAATTCATGTCTCATACGAACTCTAAGGGCAAGTTCCATGAACATCATTTCATCTTGTTTTTGGGATTCTAACGAGTGCATTCCCTTCTTCATCCCTCCTGCAACAAGATGGCCTCTGTTATTGATGATTCTAGCAGACCTCAGAAGTGGATCTAACTGAATAATTTTTTGACATATTTGTTCTAGTTCTTCAACACTAGCCACTTGTCTAATTAAACAAGCGATCTATTTATTGAGAGCTATCACAATAATAATCCGTGGAATCAGAACCTCAGAAAGATGTTACAGATTATTATAAACACCTATCCCTGTTCTGGACAGATATTCTTCATTTAATGTCCAGTAAGCCTCAAGCCTTGACTTCTTTAGGTCCTATGAGAGCATTTGCTTCAAATTCAAAGAAAATATCAACTGAGTTAATTCAGATTAATGAAAATTTGATGGAATTTAACAAATATGTCACAGAATACTATAAGCAATTAGCAGAAACATGGAATGAGGCACAAAAGAAAGTAAATCTAAAAGCTCCGGATGTACCACATGACATAGAGCAAATTGAATCATTCAAAAGAATATGGATAGATATTTTCGATAATGATTTTACAGAGTTATTTGATTCTGAAAAATTCGGAGTAAATTATGGAAAATTGGTTTCAAAAGAACTTGAACTAACAAAAAATTGGCATAACATTTCAAATGTGATATTACAGGCTGCAAATCTTCCAAGCAAAGAAGAGATTGATGAAGTGTACAAAGAGATACATGCACTTAAAAAAAGAGTCACAAAATTGGAAATTGAGTTAAAAAAGAAAAAACCAAGCAACATGGAGAAAACAGAAAATGAAAAGTGAATCAAAATTTGATCCAAAAATCATCGAAGAGATGATAAAATTTAGTAAGCATGTTATGGATGCACCTAAGTTAGTTTCAGCTCCTGATGAAATTAGTTTAGAGATTACACCACATGATGTGGTTCAAGAAATTGATAAAACCAGACTACTGCATTACAAACCACTTACAGATAAACAACACAAAACTCCGTTACTGATTTCATATGCGTTAATTAACAGATATCATATTTTAGATATACAACCAGAAAAAAGTTGGGTTAGAAATTTACTAATGCAGGGATTTGATGTATACATGTTAGATTGGGGTTCTCCAACTAGTATGGACAAATATTTGGATTTTGACGATTATGTTAACGGATATTTAGATAGCAGTGTAGAATTAATCAAAGATGTATCATCAGTAGAAAAAATATCTCTACAAGGATATTGTACAGGAGCTACAATTGCAACTGCATATGCAGCATTACATCCAGAAAGTGTGAAAAATTATATTGCAACCGCACCGGTTATTGATGGATGGCGAGATACTACCGTAATTAGCAATCTTGCCAAACATATGGATGTGGACAAAATGGTAGAAACTATAGGAAATATGCCTCCTGAATTCATGTATTATTGTTTTTCAGTTCTAAAACCATTTGAGCAGGGAATTGAAAAATATGTCAATTTTTTCAAAAATATTGAGAATAAAAAATTTGTAGATAATTTTCTCAGAGTAGAAAAATGGCTTGGCGATACACCGCCTATTCCAGGCGCTCTTTTTAGACAATGGATAAAGGATATTTATCAAGATAATTTACTAATTCAAAATAAAATGTTTGTCGGGGGCAGTCACATAAATTTGAAGAAAATCAACATGCCAATATTCACACAGGTTGCAGTTGGAGATCATCTAGTATCACCTGAATGTAGCATGCCACTTCATTATGCTGTAGGAAGTGAGGATAAAACATTGAAAATATACCCAACGGGGCATGTAGGAATGATTGCTAGTTCATTATCTCAAAATAAAGTATTGCCAGAGCTAGGTAATTGGCTTTCTGAAAGATCATAAAATAAAAAATAAAAAATAAAAGTTACCACTAATTGTTCTTTGTGGTGAATGCAGATATCCAAGATTGAAGGATGTTTCTATTCAAATCAGCAAAAGATTTTGCATTGTCATTGAATGTTTTGATGTTTTGTTGTGTTGCATCTATTGTTGCAAGTGTTATTTGATTGTGTATTGATGCTGCTTTAACAAATTCTTCAGTAGTATCATTCATTACTTTTAGTGTTGCTTGTGGAATGTTTGTTGTAGCACCAAATTTCTTTGCATATTCTTTTTGCAATGTGATTGTAGAATCAATAACATTTTCATATGCTTGTAAATATTCTTGCTGAACATTTGTAATTGATTGATGATACTGTGGTACCGATTGTCTAATGCCGGTAAATATTTTGTCTATACTTTCCTGGTATACAGAAAACACATCTTTAGCTCCTGGTGTTTGTTCGTTTTTACTCATTGTTTCACCTCCTTATTTTTTGATTTTTTGGCTATTGGAAGGACTATGACTTGTACCAAGTCGCCCTCACCTAATCCAAGTGCATTACGTTCTGCCTCTGGAATTGAAATTCTGCCATTGCTACTGACAGTTGTTTTATAGGCTCCCCAGTTCATAAAAGAAGGAAGCATTTGGCCAATTTGAAACATGGTCTCCATACTTTTGTTTTGCATAGAGGACATATTTTTCATCATATCAGATTGTACGTGTCTTGTATTATCAGAAACTTCTCTAAGAGTTTCTAAAGGATTGAATGTTTGTGTATTTTGATTTGTCATCAACATGCCAAAATTTTTCATAAATTCAGCTTGTGCACGACCATTTTTTTGAATCCA
>CAZQXU010000112.1:0-3933 GCA_964597385.1 uncultured Nitrosopumilaceae archaeon
ATTTTAAAATTTCTAAAGTTTTTCCTCTTCTATTTTCTTTTACTAAAATTATGTGGATTTAGGCATGAAATCACTGATTGTTGAATAAGGTGCAATTGATTGAAAAATCATCATAATAATTATTGGATCTTAAGACCAGAAACGGTTAGTTGTTTGGTGAAAGTTCCAATTGCTGTTTTTTTGATTGTTTAGTATTTAGATCATACTGATAATTTCTACGCGAGTCTTTTATTCGAATTTGAAATATTTCTACTATTAGATGGGGTGAGGTTTTTTCGACCATTACCTCATACCATCTAGTTTAAATCGATTAGAAGATTCATGCCCTTCTAATCTATTATTTTGTTACTAAAGTAATTTGTTTTTATGAGTTGGAAATAGAATGGTTACTATTTAGTTTGACAAAAAATTTTCAAGATTAGTTTATAATCATGCCTAAATCAGAACTATCGATTTGCCAATAGAATCTGGTATAGTTACACTTGAGTTGTGGATTATCTTTTTTGCAATTCTGTCAGTAACTATTGCAATTGATCTTGGACTTATTCATAAATTAAAAAGAAAACTAACCAAAGTACCATCTGCTGAATTAGAACATGTGATGTCTACTAGAGAGGCACTTGGATGGACAATCACTTGGATTTCACTTGCGGGAATTTTTGCAGCGGTGATTTACTTTGCACTTGGCAATGATAAGATGATTGAATTTGTAACTGGTTATGCTCTAGAAAAGTCTCTTAGTGTAGATAACATGTTTGTGTTTTTACTAGTTTTCACTACTTTGGGAATTCCTCATAAATATCAGCATCGGGTTCTCTCTGTTGGTATTCTTAGTGCAATTGTGATGAGAATTGTTTTAATTGTTGTTGGTGCGTCTTTGCTGGATAATTTCCATTGGATGATCTATATTTTTGGTGGTTTGCTTTGGTTCACATCTATTAGAATGATCCTTCAAAAAGAAGAGAAGAAAATAGAACTTGAAAAAAACATTGCAGTTAGAATTTTAAAAAAATTCATGCCTGTCAACCTAAATTTGGTTGGTAACAAATTTCTTGTATCTATTAATGGTGTAATGCATGCTACTCCATTACTAGTTGCACTTGCAATAATTGAGCTAACTGATTTAGTATTTGCAATGGATTCAATCCCTGCAGTCTTGGCAATTACAAGGGACCCCTTCATAGTAATAACATCCAATGTGTTTGCTATTTTGGGTTTAAGGGCACTTTACTTTTTAATTGGTGGCATGATGGAGCGATTCCATTATCTCAAACCAGGATTAATTGTACTTTTGATATTCATTGGCACTAAGATGATAATCTCTGAATTCTATCATATTGAAACTGTGACTTCTTTGATAATCGTGTTTGTAATTTTAGTAACCGTTATGGTTGCATCATTGCTAAAAAAACCAAAAACTACAAAATCTGAATAAATTCCAGAATTACTTGTGTTGTACGTCAAATGTTAACCTGAATTGATCAAATGGGTAGTGAAATTTATTATCTTATTTATTAAATTTGAATTCAATTGGATAAGTGTACTTTGAATAGAAAATCATCATTTGGTCTGTGCTTTAGTGTATTGTTACTACTCGGTATTGTATCAGTACAAATGGCATATGCTGAACCGACATTTTCTTTTAAATTTGGTACTTTTGGAACTGCAAATAATCAACTAAAGAATCCACATGATGTTGATGTAAGTAGTGATGGTAAATCTATCTACGTTACAGATACCGACAATCACAGAATCATCGTATTTGATGACGATGGAGATTATGATTACAAATTTGGTACATTTTGTAATATGACTTCAATCCAAAACTGTAATGATGATGCAGATGGAGCAGACAGCGATGGTGATGGACAATTTAACAATCCATTTGGTGGAGTTTTGGATGGGATTGGAAATTTCTTTGTTGTTGATTCTGATAATGAACGAGTTCAGAGATTTGATGATAGTGATGGCCAATTTGAATCAAAGTTTGGGTCTTCTGATAGTACAAAGCCAGAGTATCTAGGCTCTGCGCAGGGAATTGCTATACAAAAATCTACAAAGAAAATTTTTGTATCTAGTATTGAAACCGATTCGATATCGGTTTTTGATTCTACAGG
Source organism: uncultured Nitrosopumilaceae archaeon (assembly GCA_964597385.1). Classification (GTDB taxonomy): domain Archaea; phylum Thermoproteota; class Nitrososphaeria; order Nitrososphaerales; family Nitrosopumilaceae; genus Nitrosarchaeum. The sequence goes on from CAZQXU010000112.1 coordinate 2,118, forward strand.
AACTTTTGTAATTAATTTTAAAACCTTCAATGGCACTGAAACTCTAAAGAATCCGTCCCATATGATAATTGATGACAGTGAAGAGACTCTCTATGTTTCTGATACTGGTAATGACCGAATCATTGCATTCAAACTTGTTACTGGAACCACATGTCCTGCAGGTACTACCAAAGCCGTGGATGGTATTTGTTATATCAAAAAGTTTGGTTCTGCAGGTACATCTGACGGAAAATTTGATTCCCCATCCGGTCTAGCAATTGACTCAACAAATGATTTGCTTTATGTTGCAGATACTGACAATAACCGAATCCAAATATTCAAACTAACTACTGATACAACTTGTGCTAGTGGTACAAGCAAAGTTGTCGACGGTGTATGTTTTGTAGAAAAATTTGGCTCTTTAGGTACATCTGACGGAAAATTTGATTCTCCATTAGGACTTGCATTAGATACTACTCATAATTTACTATATGTTGCAGATACTGATAATAGCAGAATTCAGGTATTTACCCTAGTATCTGCTACTCAAACTCCTGGCCCTCCAAAGAATTTGAAAACATCTCCAGTTTCTCCAACATCTGTGCTCTTAACTTGGGATGAACCTGTTTTATCTACTGGTGCACCTGCAGTAACTGGATACAAAATTGAATACAAAACAGCAACTACTGCATATGCCGTTTTAATTGCAGATACTAAAAGTACTTCAACATCATTTCTTCATGAAGGTCTAGACTCTAGCAACACTTACACTTACCAAATATATGCAATAAACTCAAAAGGAACAAGTACTCCGTCTTCTAGCTCATCTGTAAAACCTGCCGAAACTACTGTTCCTAGTGGATTACTCGCTACTGCAATTTCCCCAAATCAAATTAGACTTTCATGGCAAGCTCCATCAAATACATTTGGACAAAGTATTGGTGGATATACAATTCAACGCGTAGTTGGACCTGATGTTTATGATAATCTTGGCTCAACAAATAGTAAAACAACTACATACACTGTTAATAATTTGACAACTGATAAATCATATTCATTTGTAGTCCGAGCAAATATTGGTTATGGTGTTACCGAACCATCAAACACTGCATCTGCTACTCCTAAAACAACTTCTGTTGATGTTCCTCAAACTCAAACATCTTCAAATTCTGCTGTAATCCAAATTTCTTCACCTCCAATAAAATTAACTGCAACAAGTACTTCATCAACTCAAATTAATCTCTCGTGGAGTCCACCTGCATCTACTGGTAACACTCCAATTACTGGTTACAAAATTGAGATGAAAAAAGATTCTGGCTCTTACTCTGTATTGGTAGCAAATACAAACAGTACCTCCACTACATATTCTCATACAAATCTTACAGCTAATTCCAAATATACATACAAAGTATATGCGATAAATTCTGCTGGCACTAGTACTGCATCTAACGAAGTTACAACAACCCCTACGACTACTTTGAAAATAAATCCTTTAGGTAAATTAACTATAGATGAAGGCAAACTACTTTCTTTTGCTGTAAAGTTGACTGATCCATCCATGAGTGGGGTGGTGTATAGTTTAGAGAAGAATCCTCCTGCCGGGGCTTCAATTAATCAAAACAATGGACAGTTTAGTTGGACTCCAAATGACACACAAGGTGGAAAAGCATACATATTTGATATTGTTGCAAATTCGGGCTCATTAAATGACCGCCAATCAATCACAATTACTGTTAATGACTCTATCAAAACATCTGATCCTATCAAAGAACCTGTAAAAGAGCCAGAACCAACAAATGAGGAGCCTACAGATGAACCTGCTAAACCAAAGATAGCT
>CAZQXU010000113.1:0-3880 GCA_964597385.1 uncultured Nitrosopumilaceae archaeon
TCTGGTTTATTTCCCCATTCTCCCCAAGAACCAAGATATACACGTACTTTATCAAATCCTAGTTTTTTTAAAGCAAGAAAAGAATTTGCTGCCCTATAGGCACCTTGACAATAAGTAATGATTTCTGAATCCTTTGGAAAATTATAAAGTTTTGACAGTTCGGAATTAGTCTTAAAAGTTCCATCTTTTTCGATATTTTCATTCCAATCAATATTGATAGAGTTTGGAATGTGTCCAGATTGAGCAGCTCTAATTACACTTCCAGCATATTCTCCCGTAGAACGAGCATCAATAATTTTTACATTATTTAGATTATCTCGAATGTATTCAAATCCAGAAATAATATCTGGATTGATCTTTCCTGTAAACTTGGATGGCTTGAATCCATTTGGTTTTGTTTCAAGTGTTAGATTTTCTTTTTTCCATTTTGTTATTCCACCATCTAACATGAAGACATTTTGATGTGAAAAATAAAGTAGCATCCAAACACCTCTAGCTGCAAGCATTCCAGAAACCGTATCATAAAAGATTACTTTTTTTTCCGGTGTCACTCCAAGAAAGGAAAGAAGAGTTGAAGTTTGACTGTTAAAATTTGTAATTCCTTCTTTTGTAGTATCAATCCAATGAAATGCAAACAGATCTAAATTTACAGCATTAGGAATATGGCCTTCAGAATATTCCTTAAATGAACGAGTATCCACTATTATGACATTAGGATCATTTAGAATTGAGTAAAGGTCAGATGTGGAAATTAACATGATTTTGGTAAAATGATCAAATCTAAATTGATTTGTATTAAATAATAAAAATAAAAGAAAAAGGAAGTTTCCTTATTCGTTAACGTATGCTCTTTCTCCGTGCTGTGCCAAATCAAGACCGATCTCCTCTTCTTTTGGAGTGACCCTGATTCCACCTGGCCAAACGGCATCCATTATTTTGAGAATTACAATCGTAACACCAAATGCATAACCTACTGAGATTGCTGCACCAATGATGCTAATTGCTTGCTGTTCCATTCCTTCTGCAGTACCTGTCCATGCACCAATACCGTCACCGGTATCCCAAATGTGTGGACTAGCTAATGTACCAGTCAAAATTGCGCCTGTAAGACCACCCATTCCGTGTACTCCCCATACATCTAATGCGTCGTCCCATTTACGTGCGTTTTTGAATGTTACAGCTGCATAACAAATTGTTCCAGCCGCAATACCGATTATAATTGAAGCCATTGGACCTACCCAACCTGAAGCTGGAGTAATAGCTACTAAACCTGCTACTGCACCTGATGCAGCTCCTACAATACTTGGTTTTCCTGTATGTGCCCATGACATCAAGACCCAAGTAAGAGCAGCCATACCTGTTGCAGTATTTGTAACTGTCCATGCGCTTACTGTAACGCCGTCTACCATTACTTGACTTCCTGCATTGAAACCAAACCATCCAAACCAGAGTATTCCTGCTCCGAGGACTACCATTGGGATGTTGTGTGGTTCCATTGGCACTTTACCATATCCAAGTCTTCTGCCAAGGATTAAGGCACCTGCCAATGCAGAGAATCCAGAAGTAATGTGTACTACAGTACCACCAGCAAAGTCTAATGCAAACGATGGAGATAAGTCAGGATTAAGATCTAATGCGCCTCCTCCGATATAACCACCGCCCCAAACCCAGTGTGCAACTGGATCGTAAACGAAGGTAGCCCATAGGAGTATGAAGATTATCAATGCGCTGAACTTAATTCTATCAATTAATCCACCAATAATTAGAATTGGTGTAATAATTGCGAATGTTGCTTGGAACATTGCGAATAATTGATGAGGTACAGTACCTGGCCAACCTTGACTACATTGATCTGCATCTACCATCGCATTCATCTGGTAAGCCGCGGACCATGTGTCTGCACATGGACCTGCTTCACCTAATGGTGCATAGTGAGAGACTTCATTGAAGCCAACATATTGAAGTGAGCCCATGAACATGTTTGCATCACTATCAATTGGACCAAATGCTAGAGAATATCCCCATAGAACCCATTGTACTGAGATAAGTCCCATAACAATTATGGTCATACCAAGTACGTTGACGACGTTCTTTGATCTGGCTAATCCGCCATAAAAGAAGCCGACTCCGGGTGACATGAAGAGTACCAATGTTGTAGCTGTAAGCATCCATGCTGTATCTCCTGTATCAATTCTACAGGGCATCATGTTGCCTTCGCCATCATCATACCAACATTCGTTAGGATTACCAGTGTAGATTCCACTAGTTCCTGCAACGTATCCGTCCATACCATCATTAACATTTTGTGCGAATGCCTGTGACATTGCACCTGCTGCTGTAATGGCTACTGCGGCCACAAGTAATAGAGCATACTTGTGGTTCCTAGAATTCATTAAATTAATCGAAATTGAAAATTATTTAAGCATTGAAGATGTAAAAACTTGTAAAAATGTAAATTATTATATTTTAGTATATTCTGATATTATCATAGAAAATGAATATTATGTCATTTGGTGATTAAATGAAGAAAACAGGTACAAAACTATCAATTTTTGATACTTTTAAGACAAAGGGTGAGGAATTAACAGGGGAAGCAAATAGGCAAAGATCAATTATTGCAATATTAGCAAGCAATGCCAATCCCGCAGAGAGAACAAGAACGGGGATTTCTCAAAGAATTGCAAAGAATCATGGAATCGCATGGAAAAATATCTATTCTGGAATTTTTCGAGATCTTGATGAAATTTTGATCCCAATGGGAATTGCTGAAGAAGATGGAAGATTACCTATGAAACGGGGCCCAAAAGCTCTTCAAGAAAAAGGTATTCCATATTATCATTTAACAAAAAAAGGAATACTTGTAGCATTATCATTAAGTAATGTTGGAAATAAAGACAGATTATTAGAAAAATTTTTTTCACAGGCAGATTCAAAGGAGAAAAATTATGAGGGAATTATTACAAATCTATCAAAAGCAAGTCCAAACTTTACTTATTCAATTTTTCAAAAATATGTAAAGGCATTTTGTGATAATAAAATTAAAGACTTGCTGCCCTTTGAACTCTCTAAACTAAAGGAGATTTCTGATGAGTCTTTATTGATTCAAAAGGAGATTTTAGAGACATTTTTGAATCTACCAAAGCAGGATAAAGAAGAAACCATCAGTTTTCTTAATAAAATTACTTAAAATATCAGGCTTTTAGGAACGGATCGCCAAACATTAAAATCCGCATCTATTGAAATTTACCTAAATGGGTGGAGCAAAAAATGTCTATGCATCTGTAAAATCATATAGTAAACGAGGTAAATTATTAAAAAAATCTGATTTTCAAACGTTAGCAGAATCAAGGGATCTTGATGAATTAATGACTAGAATCAAAAATACAATCTATGGAGATTCTATTTCAGAGGTACAAAAACCATATACATCACAAGGTATCGAATCTGCACTCAGAAGTCATTTAGCAGATACACATTATTCGATTGCAAAAACATCAGGAAATTCAGGTGTTTTAGATGCATATTATATGAAATTCATTGTTTCAAATTTAAAATCAATTTTAAAAGGAAAAGCTTTAGGGAAACCTCAAGAAGAAATTGAAACTCACGTAAATCTTCATGCTGAAGAATTAATCAAGCAAAGAGATGTTGTCATTAAAGCATTAGTTTCAAAAGATTTGGAAGAGGCAGTTGCAAGCTTAAATTCAGTACAATTTGGTGAGGAAATTGCAAAGGCTGCAGCTTTATACAGTGAAAGAAAAAATGTCCAAATTTTTGATACGTATTTTGATAAAATTTTAATTCAACATTTAGCTGGTGCTATGAAAAATTATGCAGATAAAGATGCTACAAAATTGGTTGGAATGGATGTAGATTTTTA
>CAZQXU010000114.1:0-3835 GCA_964597385.1 uncultured Nitrosopumilaceae archaeon
TCTCCTCAAATATTTTTTCTATCGATGTGTTTGAATCTATTTGAATATCTTTTACAGGACGACCTGGCTCTATCATGTTATGTTTTTTTTTGAGCTGTATAAAATTCTGCCTTAATCTCACTATTTTTTACTAGAGGATTTTCAAGTTTTGATGAACTCTATAATGCCTAAAATGAGAAACAGATTCACATGATATCCGGCTGAGCCTGATAAGAGATCGTCCTGCTTCTCACCAATATAGTGTGTTTTTACCTAAAAAGGAACACGTATAATTTGTCAGTTCATAATATCTGAATATTATTTCTTTTTATGTTTATCCAGTAATTTTTTACTCTCAATTCAAAATATGTCTATTTTTGATTTTTTTTATGATTAATTTTCTAAATCACTAATTAATCTGAATTTTTTAATTCAAAATATATTTTCTATGTTTATTGAAAATTATTAAATTATATTATTATGAATCAATCAATTAAAAATATTTGAATTGGAGATTATGTCATTATGGCTGGAAGAATTTGTACCGGCGGCTCTATAATTGACATTATCTCAAATCCTGATGCACATCTAGTGTGAACTCTCTCTAGAGTTGCATATCTACACTCAGAACAGATTTGTTGAATTGGTTCTCTGCATGTAGAACATTTATTTTGTATTTGTAGATTTCTTCCACAATTTCTACATGATTCATCTGGCATTTTTATCACCTCGTTTTGAAAATTGGATGGATGGAAAAAACTTCCCCATCCACACTTTCATTTGATGTGACAATGTTTGAATGGTTGATGGAATACTCTGAGTAATCATTTTCCAATCCCCTCTACTCTACTGACACTCTCTTGCCTTTTGGTTTTTCTTCGGCAAGGGCTAAGGTCAACTCTAGTATTCCATTTGTGTATTGTGCCTTTGCTGAATTTTCATCTACATTGTACTTCAATGGAATTTTTGTACTGTATTTTCGATCCCCATGTTTGGCAGAAATTTCCACTATTCCTTCTGCTATACTTACATTGATGTCTGATTTTTCAATTCCAGGCATCTCTGTAATCAACTTTAGAGTGCGACTTTTTTCGTCAACGGATTCATCAACAAATGGCTCTCTGACATCTGATTCAACCAGTGAATTTCTAGGCTTTACATTACCCCATTCTTTCACATGAGGTTTTCCGTTGGGCCCTACGGTCATCTCATAGCCATAGTAATATGGGCCAAATGTTTGAATTTTTGAATCATTTGGAAATTCAAAGATGTCGTCCGTGGCAAAAAAAGGATCAGACAATCTTCGAAATGCTCTTTCGAATTGGTTATCAAACCACATTTTATTCACCGAGTATATGTAATATGTATTACATTATATAAATATTTTGCAAATTATGTAAATATATGACTAATTGTCACTTTTATGACAATGTTAAAATATGATTCGTTTTAGTGGTATTCATGCTAAATTCAATTCTTGCGTATGAAGAAGTTCAATCAAAGCCAAGAACTGAAAGACAGGTGACATATTTTTGTAGATTGTGTAGAGAGTATGGAATAAAAACCCGAAAAGCACATTTACAAAATTATCACAACGCTAATCGTGATACAGTGACAAAGAGAAGCAATCAGGATTTAGTTGATGTTATTTTTATAGAGTCTAAATAATGATTACAATGTTTAATTATATTTTATTAGAGATCTCTAGTATTTCATATGACTAAAACATTGAAAGCAAGTTTTATTGATCATATCAATATGGAGGTAAAAGATTTAGAACAAAGTGTTAAATTTTACAAAAATCTTTTTGGATTTGAAATTAAAAAAGAACAACCTGAAGAGAAATCAAAAATTATTGGTAATGACAATATCAAACTCTGTCTATATGAGAATCCTGAGATGAAACCCGAAGGTGCAATTGCTCATTTTGGTTTTCATGTTGAAAATTTTGATGAGGTGATAATGACTTGTAAATCCTTAGGCGTTCCAATTAATTATGATGGTCCTGTTCAATTTGAAAAATCACGTTCTATTTACATAAGTGATCCAAATGGTTATGATATTGAGTTAAGTGAAGTTTTTGGAGGCGGATTGTGATGGATACGCTTTCAAAAATAACGAGACAAACACAATGAATCTCAAAGATGTTCGTATATTGGTTACTGGAGGAACAGGATTTATTGGTTCTATACTAACACAAAAATTACATGACTCTGGTGCAGATGTAACAATTCTTACTAGAAAAAAGCAAAATAATCTTCCCTTTAAAATTATCTTAGATGATATAACAAACCCTAATCTACACTTTAAACAAAAATTTGATGTTGTATGTCATTTAGCATCTGTAACTCCTCTAGAAAAAAATAAAAAAATAATCCAATCTGTAAACTATGATGGCGTGAAAAATCTTTTTTCTACTGTTTCTGATGCTAGATTATTTATCTATGTTTCAGGTCTAGCTGTCTTTGATCCAAAATATGATTTAATTATTGAAACAACTCCTAAAAAATCTGATACTGAATTTATTAAAACTAGAATCAAGGCACAGGAATTTCTTGAAGAAAACTGTAAAAAATCTGGAATAAATTTTTCTGTGGTATATCTAGGGGATATTGTATATGGCAATGGTGGATTTTTCAAATCAATGATAATTAATAGAATGCAAAAAGGCACTTTTAGAATTCCTGGAGATGGTAAATATATCAAAAATTTCATTCATGTTGAAGATGTTGTCGGTGCATTAATTGCGATTATTCAAAAAGAAGAAACTCATTCCTATATTTTGACTGATTCTAAGCCTACCCCGTTTGTAGACTTTGTAAATTACGTCTCTGATAATCTTGGAGTCAAAAAACCCAAAACAGTTCCAACGGCTTTGGCAAAATTGGTATTGGGTTCTGATGCAATTAATCTGTTAATCCGTTCAGCTAGTGCTTCAAATCATAAAATTTCCCAAATATATGATTTCAAATTTCCCTCTTACAAAGAAGGTCTAAGTGACTTACTCCCTAAATTATGACTCTGTATGTCTGATTTTTATAAATTAGAAAACTTAAAACCTGTATCTAGTCTTTGATTTTTTAATGGGGAATAGAATCCGCGTAGGGTTAGTAGGTATAGGTAACTGCTTTGCAGGTTTAATCCAAGGAATTGAATACTATAGACAAAACCCTTCTCAAGAAGTAACAGGTATAATTCATGATAAACTAGCTGGGTACGGAATTCATGATATTGATTTTGTATGTGGCTTTGATGTAGGTGATAACAAAGTTGGAACTCCTCTCAATGAAGCAATTTATGCATACCCAAACATGGTCGATTGGATTCCAAAAGAGAAAATGCCAAAAACAAATGCCAAAGTCTATGAAAGTCCATTGTTGGATGGTGTAGGAATTTGGGTAGAAAATCGAATTAAGCCTCTTGAATCTAAAAAAACTCATGAACAAATCACTGAGGAAGTGAAAAGAATTATCAAAGAAAATAATGTTGAAATTATTGTATCGTATTTGCCTGTTGGCTCTGATAAAGTAACAGAATTCTGGGCTCAAATCTGTCTTGACACAAACACTGCTTTTGTAAACTGTATCCCTTCTTTTATTGCATCTGATGAAAAATGGGCAAAAAAATTCAAAGAAAAAAATATTCCAGTAATTGGTGATGACATTAAAGGTCAAGTCGGAGCCACGATAGTTCACAGAACACTTGCAAAACTCTGTAGTGATCGTGGAACTAAAATTGAAAAAACTTACCAAATTAACGTAGGTGGAAACACTGATTTCCTAAACATGAAGGAACAAGACCGCTTAGCCTCAAAGCGAATATCTAAAACAGAAAGTGTTCAAAGTCAACTTAAGGA
>CAZQXU010000115.1:0-3826 GCA_964597385.1 uncultured Nitrosopumilaceae archaeon
CTTAGTTCTATAGCTGGTGTTGCTACAGCAGCTGCTGCAAGAAAAATGCCAAGAACCAAAACTCAGCTACTTAGTCTAGGTGCTAGTTCACATATTAGAACTCAAATTAATTCCTTAAAAATCGAAAAAGATATTCTAACAAAAACAATTTCTAGACTTTATCAAACTGATTATGATTTTCCAAAAATTCAAAAAGATAAGCTACTGCTAAAGTATCAACACCAATTAGGAATTGTACTTGCAAAATTAGAAAAGCTTGAAGATGCAAGTCATCATCCTGATTTAGGACCTATCGGTGACGGATTAATTACACTAATGGATCAAAAGCTATCAAGATTAGACGATAGATTATATGAATTATCATCAAAGATCATAGCTGCAAATCCACCTACCACAGAAATAAAAGAAGATGTTGTTGAAATAAAACCAGAAGTAAAACAAAATAAGAAAATATTTAATTTTGAAAAACCAAAAGAAACAAAAATAGATCCTATTGTAATACCTCAACCGAATTCTAGACAATCATTTGAATTAACAACATTAACTAGATTCTCAAATAAAGAGCCAAAGTTCCCGTTATTTGAAAAAGCAGTTGAACCAAAAGAAGAGATCATTCAAGAAATGATCAAACCAAAAGAAGAGATCAAAATAGTTCAACCAAAAATTGAAGACAAAATTGAGATTATCCATGAAATTAGTACCAAACCAGAGATCAAATTTGAAACAAAACCAGACATAAACAAAGAAGTTGCGAAAATAACTGAGCACAAAGCTCTTCCAGAACCAAAGAAATCAAATCCAACTACAGTGTTAGATGATGACTTTGATGAAGATAATTCAGATGATTTAGATAAGATCAAAGGCGAAATAATGAAAGTACTCTCCAAGATTGAACAAGCTGAGGTAGAATAATTGTCCTATGATGGTGCCATTGAGGCATTATCAACTGATGCATTAAAATTTGTAAAAGATGATTTTGTAATTGGATTAGGTAGTGGTAGAGCAGCTACTGCATTTGTTAAATCTCTTTCATCATTTATAAAAATAAAAAATTACAACATAAAAGGAGTTCCAACATCATTACAAATTAAATTAATTGCTGAAAAAGGAGGAATTCCATTAGTTGAAGCTGATCAAGTTGATCATATTGATGTTGTTTTTGATGGTGCTGATCAAATTGATTCTCAAAAATTTGTCATCAAAGGTGGCGGAGGAGCTTTATTGCGAGAAAATATTTTGTTTAATCTTGCAAAAAAAGTAGTGGTGATGGCAGATAAATCAAAATTTGTTAAAAACTTTACAAGACCAGTTCCAATTGAAGTTCATCCTCAAGCAAGGAATTTAGTCGCTCATGAAATCAAAAAACTAGGAGGAAATACAGAACTACGTTTGATTGATAGAGGTTATCCATTCTTTACAGAGAATGGAAATATTATTCTTGATTGTGATTTTGGAGTAATAAAAAATCCAAAAATCCTATCTCAAAAAATAAAACAAGTAGCAGGAGTGGTAGAATCAGGGATATTTATCAGAAAACCTGATGTCATTTACAGAGCCAAAACAGGCGGTAAATTTGATATAATTTAGAAAATTATTTTTTGGAAGAACAGTTTATTGTTAATGAAATCATTGTAATTTGGGCATATAGAAAGGCAGATGTTTTTTGAATTATTCATCATCAGAAATTAGCCACGATAAGCCTCTAACTTCTTCCCAAGCAGGTTTTTGTTCAGTAGTATTTTCTAACATATCATAGTATAACAAAAATTAGTTTAAAAGATCCATGAACGATTTGTTCAGATCAATGATCCATAATTAATGAATAGACCTGGGCCAAAGTGCCCAAGTCTTGGACGATGGTTTGGTTACAGCAGGCGAATGACTCCATTAGCGTATGATAACCATAATGAGTTTAGAAATTTTCCTTAAAAGACTCACGTAGAAATTATCAGTAGGATCTAAATACTATTTTGATATAACATGTGTAGTTGGGTCTCTCACCAAACAACTAACCGTTGCTGGTCTTAAGATCCAATTCAATATTTTATAATTAAGATCTATCATCTAAAGATGAGAGTTTTCAGGAAACAGATCGTTTAACAAACTTTCCATGGCCTAATTTTCCAACAACTTGAAAATCTTCAGCCACAAGTTGACCTCTCACTATTGTTTTAACAGGCCATCCTTTCAGTGACATTCCCTCATATACAATATAATCAGAAAAGCCACCAAAAAGTTCTGAGGAAACCTTATTTTCTTTTTTTAGATTTATCATCGTAATATCGGCGTCAGCACCTTTATCCAGCGTTCCTTTTGTTGGATACATTCCAAATATTTTGGCAGCATTAGTGCTAGTAAATTTTACAAATTGTTCAAGTGTAATTCTATTTTTATTTACACCTTCGCTCAATAAAATTGGAATTACAGTACCTATACCTGGAAATCCAGCAAGAGCACCCCAAACATCAGTACCGCCAAGTTTTAATTTTAATTGATTTGCAACATGATCTGTTCCTATAGTATCGACAAGATCATGAGACAATGCATTCCAGACAGCAATATTATCTTGAACAGTTCTAATCGGAGGCATGACTTTGGCAAGATATCCTTGTTGATTTTCATAAGATAATGTTAGATAATGCGGACAAGTTTCAACAAAAATTTTAGTTCCAAGTTTTCGTTCTTCTTTAATTTGTTCTAATGCTTTTTGAGAACCAATATGAACAAAATAGATTGTACAATCATAATCTCTTCCAAATTTTGAAATTGTTTTTATTGCCTTTGCTTCAAAATCTGGCGAACGGCTTTCAGACCATGCAGGAAGTCCATCACGTTTTTTCTCTTTAGCTGTTTTTATTCCACATGCACAAGATTCATAATCTTCTGCATGAACTAAAACAGGACATCCAAGTGATGCAGCATTTTTTACAATTTCTTCTACTATTTCATCAGTTACATTTACTGTTGCTTCAGATAATTGCGTTGAATATGGTGCCATATCCATATACACATGACCTACATCACCACCAAGATTCATGTAAATTTTAAACGAGGTGATTCCTTTTTCAACACAATAGGACATTTCTTTGATTTGTTGAGGAGTAAAAACAGATGCATGAATTGTATAGTCAACATAGTGATTTTTTGATGCAGCGTCTAGTTGATCTTGTAAAGAATTTTTAAATGAGCTTCCAAGTCGTAACATTCTCATCATTGTTGTAATTCCGCCAATAGCTGCAGCATGTGACTCTGTTTTTGCAGCCTGATCTATTGGTGAGTATACTCCATAATGAACATGTGTGTCTATAGGTCCTGGTATTGAGATTAGACCATTTCCATTTATTTTGTGATCACATGCAGGAGTATCGTTTGTGAAACCAATAATTTTTCCTTCGTCAATTATGATATTTTTATCAAGCATCCCTTGAGGTAAAATTATGTGTGAATTTGTGATCACGGTATCATACGTCATCAGAAAATTTTCATGTCTTGCAGTCTATTATGCGTTGAGATAAACTTAGATTTAGATAATTTTGGATAAAATTTGACAGATTATTCACTACAATAGTAAAAATTAGAACATGGTAAATTCATTATTCTCAGATACAGCCTCTCATTTTTTATTTTATTATGAAAATTTACTTCAAAGTATTTATCTTTCAAGTAGGGATAAATTCATTATGAATAAAAAATTACTCATTTTACTCTTATTTGGTTTTACAGTTTTACCTGTCTTTGGATTTTTCACTCTTGCTTTTGCAAATAATTCAGATATTCCTGATTGGATTAAAAATAATGCAAAATGGTGGTCTGAAGGAACAATTAG
>CAZQXU010000116.1:0-3816 GCA_964597385.1 uncultured Nitrosopumilaceae archaeon
CGGTTAGAAAAACTTGTGAATTCTGAGGATAAAGAGATCTATCAAGTTTTAGAGAGATGTTTGAACTTTCATCATATTCAAGAGAAACACTTTGTGGGTTTCCACCAGCATTGTATTGAATTTGTACATCACGAAAAGAGAAGAGTTGAATTAAAGGCCATGCATCAGAATCCAATCCAATTTGACCAGTTGGAATATTTGAGTTGGTGTTAATTGATTGTGGATTTCTTACAACATTATTAAGATTCGTAGAGCCTGTCGGTGCTCCAGTACACTGATTAAATGATGAAACACCATTTGTAAAACCAGAAAGACCATTACTTCTTGGAACCGCAAACCCATCAGTTTCACTAAGCGATATTCCAAAAACTGATGAGCTTGTATCTCTACTACAAAAGACACCAAAGTCTAAACCTTTACCAGAGGTGGAAGATTGAGTAGAATCAGCTGCTTTAGCTCTATCGATATTGGCAAAATATGCATACCAGTTTCCATCAGTTGCCTGGACCATTCGTAATGATTTACCGTTTAGTGTAACATTGGGTTCTCCTTTTCCTTGATCAGTATCATGAATATTTGGATCACGGATTACTACTTCGACTACCATTGAACCAGAAAAACGATTGTTAAATTGTGAATTTTCAGCTGAAACATACAGATTAGGATTGCTTGATGCTTCTACACTAATAATTGGGATCAATAGTATTGATGAAAATATGCCAAGTAAAATTACATATTTGTGGCTCATCATAAAGAAAAACAGCATTTATCACAAATAATCTTGTCGTATGAATTGTATTTAGAATACTTGTAATACATGAGAGGATTAACAAAGAAATAGAAATGTTGGAACAAAAAACAAAGGTTTTACAGATTTCACTAGTAGCCATTTTTTCAGCATTTGTAGTTGAATTAGTTTTTGGTTTAATTTCGAATAGTCTTGGTCTGATTACAGATAGCATTCATGCCCTATTAGATAGCGTTGTTACAGTAATACTACTTTTAGCTGCTAGATATGCAATAAAACCTCCAGATGAAGAACATACCTATGGTCATGGAAAAATTGAATCCCTTGGAGGGCTTATTGGTGGAATTGCTATTTTTCTCATAGCAATATTTTTCATTTATGAGTCAATTCACAGATTGCAGAATCCAGTACACAGTACATTACCTGGTATGTTTGCAATTATTGGAGGATTATACACAATTGGAATCGATATTTTCAGAATAATTATTCTTCGAAGATCAATTAAAAAAATTGGAGGTGTTACTCTCAAAGCTGATTTCTATCATGCATTTATGGATCTAGGCTCAACAATAATTGCAATAGCAGGAATTGTGTTTGTTGTATATGGCTTCTATAATGGAGACTTTATTGCCGCATTAATTCTTGGAGTTGTTTTGGTAATACTTAGTTTGAAATTGATTCATAGAACTGCATTAGATTTAACGGATATCATATCACCAGAACTTGTAAAAAAAGTAAAAGAAATTGTCTTGAATACAGAAGGAGTAATAGAAGCTGGAGCAATTTTAATGAGAAAATCAGGAGATGTGATTTTTACAGATGTCACAATATCTCTAAGGGGCGATACAAGTTTTGATAGTGCACATGAAATTAGCAATGAGGTCGAAAATAATATTAAAAAGAAATTGCCTAACGCTGCAATCACTATTCATTTTGAGCCAAATTGGAAAGATGTGCCACTAAATGCAAAAATTAACGACATAGCAAAAAGTGTAGAGGGAGTTAAGGAAGTTCATAATATCATATCTCATAAGACAAAAGGAAAAACGTATTCAAATTTACACGTCATGGTAGATAATGAAATCAACCTTGATTTAGCTCATAAAATATCAGAGGAGATAGAACAAAAAATTCAAGAAAACATTCCTGAAATTGAACATGTAACTATTCATCTTGAACCATTTCTCACAGTTCCAAAAAATTTGAATGTGGAAGATAAGATTACCGAAGAGAAGATAAGAGAAATTTTAGAGCAGTACACTGTAATTAAAAAAATAGGTCGAATAGTTTCTTTAAATTTTGAAAATATTCTTAAAATCGATATTGATTGTTCATTTGACAAAGAATTATCGATTGAAAAAGTTCATGACATGACGTCTGAAATAGAACATGCGATAAGAACTCAGATTAAAAATGCAGTAATTACAATACACCCAGAACCAGTTTAGACTAAGATGCTTGTTAAGTACATGACTAGCATACCAATAGCAAATCCAGAGGCTACAGAAGCACTAGAAAGAGTACTGTCTCCCTCATCTCTAATCCATTTTAAAATCACAATAATTACTTGAAATATTGCACCTGCACCTATTGAAAGAAAGATTATTGATGTAAATGGAGAATATACAAAACCACCAAGCCATGCACCAAAAATAGCTGGAGAGCCTGCAATCATTCCCATGGCAGCTAGTTTTCCAATCATTAATTTTCCTCTAGACATTGGAGCCGCAATTGCAATGCCTTCAGTAGTATTGTGCAAAGCAAAACCTACAATCAGAAATGTACTAAATGCAACAGAACCTAAACCGACTGATGCACCGATTGCTAATCCTTCTCCAAAATTGTGTAGTCCAATTCCAATTGAAATCATTAATGCGATTGCAACAGGTTTTGCAAGCTTGGAAGAGTTAGCTCTTGAAACAAGTTTGTTTCCTGAATAAAATAATCCCAGAAAAGATAATACAATTACAGTTGCAATGAGCAAAATTCCATTGAAGCTTCCTGCAAGACTTTCATTTGATACTTCTACTGCCTCTTCAATTGAATCAATTGCTAAGAAAAATAACAATCCTGCAGTTAATGCTAAAAAGAAATGAAATTTTTGTTTGCTAATTTTCTTAATAAAAGGAAGCCAGAGTAATCCTATCATAACAGGGATTATTCCAACATAAGTTCCAATTATTGCAAAAAATATTGCAAGATCCAGAGTGGGTTCTAGTGCAGGAGCTGCTGCTTCTACTTCTTTTTCAAATCTTGTTCCATCACCAATAGTAATTCCAATTATGTAGGGTTCAGCCTCATTCCATTCAAAGGGAATTCTGACCAGAGCGGACTCGAATCGTTCAAGAGACCTATCCGGTTCTACGGCAGCAGGTTGAATTCTATCATTTACATCTGCCATTGCAATCTCTACTGGAATTGGTCCAGTGTTTCTTACAGTTGCTTGAATTTCAGAGTCATGAAAATCTACTTTTTCAATAGTTATTTCAGGCAATGGCACTCCTAAATCTAACAGATCAGCACCTGGTCCGAAAATATAGGCCATCATAATGATTACAAATGCAAATGGAATTAAGCCACTTGCAACAATCTTGACTTTAGAGGAATTATCACTAAGTTCCATATTCTACCTTCTGAGAATTCTTGTCAGGATTATCCTTTACAAGAAATATTCCAACCCAACCTTTTTCGGAGAACTCTACCTTATGGGCATGAAACAGATATTTTCCAGGATACTCGTATTCAAATTCCATAATGCCACGTTCAGTTTGTGATAATGTTATCATGTCAGTATAAAATGATGGAACAAGATCAGTTCCTGTTGGATAATACCTATACAAATTACCATGAAGATGTAAATTGTTTATTGGATCAAATTCCACCATATTAACAACATAAACTCGAATCAATTCGTTTGTGTTAATTTGAATTGGATGATGTTGATAATAAAACGGGATAGTATTTACAGCATAAAAATTATTTTCAGTGTCAAAATCAGTATCCAATCCATTTAAGACCATCACCATTTCATCAGCAGGTGAACGTTTTTCCTTAGGATCAACAATGAA
>CAZQXU010000117.1:0-3694 GCA_964597385.1 uncultured Nitrosopumilaceae archaeon
AGAAGAGAAGGTGGAGATTTCAGAAGAAGAGAGGGAAGTGATTCTAGAAGAGAAAATAAAAATTATAGAGAAAGAACAGATTCAAAATCAAATAAAAATAAAAAGAGATCCAAGTTTGAAAGAAGATAATTTTGAATTTTTTTGGATAAATTCAGATGGTGAAAAAAAACTAGCTACTGAAAATTTAGTGGTAGGTAATCAAGTATATAATGAAAAATTAATTACAAAAAAAGGAATAGAATATAGATTATGGGATCCTTTTAGAAGCAAACTAGCTGCTGCAATAATGAATGGATTAGAAATATTTCCATTTAAAGATAAATCATCTGTATTATATCTCGGAGTATCAACAGGTACAACAGTTAGTCATATTTCAGATATTGTGGGACCATCAGGAATTATTTTCGGAGTTGAACATGCTAGTAGAGTAGCACGAGATTTCTTAGACAGAGTTGCATCACATAGAGCAAACATAATTCCAATTTTACAAGATGCAAGAAAACCAAAAGAATATTTTTCAGTATTTGGAAAAGTTGATGTAGTTTATGTAGACATTGCACAACCAGATCAAACAAACATAGCTATAGAAAACTGTAAGATGTATCTTAAGAAAGATGGTTATTTCTTTTTAGTCATAAAGACTAGAAGCATAGATGTAACAAAATCTCCAAAAAGAATTGTGGAAGAAGAGATACAAAGAATGGAAGTGCATTTTGAAATTCTACAAGTTATAGATCTTCATCCTTATGACAAAGATCATGCAATGGTAATTGCAAAGTTCCTAAAGTGATTTTTTATTCAATATTTGTTGAGTAGGTTTCCAACTTTTACGCACAAAAATAGGAAGTACTTGATTGATTTTATAATAAGATGTAACAAAATCAATTGTTTTAGAATCAGATGGATATCCACTTCCTAAATCATAATTTTTTCTAAGTTTTAGCATAGCTCTATCTCTAGTAACTTTAGCAATTATTGATGCAGCGGATACCACAATAAATCTACTATCAGCATGATGGTATGAACGAATTTTTTTATTTTTAGATAATTTTGCTATTTCTTTTCCAAATCTTTTCGGATTTACATCACATGAATCAACATATGAAGTATCAGGATTTAATTTTGAGATGACTCTTGCCATATATTTAGCCTCTAAATGATTTAGATTATGTTTGGTTACACTGGCGTCAATTATTTTTGGAGAAATTTTTGCTACATAGTAATTATCAACTAATGCAATTATTTTTTTATAAAGTTCTTCTCGTGATTTTGGAGTTAATTGTTTTGAATCTTTTACACCTAACTTGAATAGTTTAGGAATATCTTTTTTTGATATAATTATACCAGCTATTACAAGAGGCCCAAGCATAGAACCACGTCCAGCATCATCAACTCCACAAATAAGCATTGATTCTGTCTTAAAACACATGTATTAAACCGTTATAGGTAAATGAAATACAGAATAAGAATTGCAAATTCCTGATGAAACTTTACAAGAGATAGTAGAAGGACAAACAAAAATTATTGTTCCAAAAAAATCATTGACAGATAAAGTTCCACCTAAAGAACCAGCATTTTTTAATCCAAAAGCAAAAGTTAGCAGAGATTTTTCAATAATCGCATATGGAGCATTTCTAAAAAAATTTAAAGGCCCAAAAATATTTTTAGAGGGATTATCAGGTCTGGGAGTAAGAGGATTACGTGTTGCAAATGAATTACAAATAGATAAAGTAATAATTAATGATCTAAATCCTACTGCATTAAAATTAGCAAAATATTCTGCACGATTAAACAATTTAGAGAATATCGAATATTCAGAAATGGAAGTATGTAGATTTCTTAGCAAATATTCCACAAAAGGTGAAAGAGGTTCAATTGTAGACATAGATCCGTTTGGTTCACCATCACAATTTTTTGATTGTTGCATTAGAGCTACTATGCATGGAGGAATTCTTTCGATAACTGCAACAGATCTTCAGGTATTAAATGGCCTTTATCAAAGCGCATGTAAGAGAAAATACGGCGGAGTGCCAATAAGAGTAGAATATGGTAATGAGATGGCAATTAGATTAATTCTAGGATGTCTTAGAATGGTTGCAGGAAGAATAGGTGTTGAGATTGTTCCGATATTTGCAGAAAGCAATATGCACTATTACAGAACTTATGTAAGAGTACTTATTCGACAGGATCAAAAAGAAAATATCGGATATATCATACATTGTAAAAGTTGTGGACATAGAAAAATAGTATTAGAACAAATTAATGAATGTGAATTGTGTAATTCAAAATTAAACATCGGCGGACCTTTATGGATTGATAAAATTTTTGATAGAGAATTTGTAAATGATATGATTTTAAAACTACCAGAATTATCAGTAGGGAAGGTTTGTGAAAAAACGTTACAAAAATGTTTAGTAGAATCTGAAATGCCTGGAATTTATTTTACACTAGATGAAATTGCATCCAAAATGAAAGCATCACCTCCAAAATTAGAAGATGCAATTATAAATTTACAGAAAAATGGATATCTTGCTACCTGTACATCGTTTAGTCCTACTGGATTTAGAACAAATGCAAACATAAATGAAATAATCAGTGTTTTTTCAGATCATCCAGTAAATCCCAAGCAGACGTAATACAATTCACTGCTTTGTTTTCTACTGGCTTCAGGTTTTGTAAGATTTATTCTAGCAAATTTCTTTTTAATATAGTCTTTAAATTCCATAGAATATTCTCCATCAAAAACTTTGAAAATTGCATTACCTTTATGCATTAGAACCTTATCCATAATTTTTGTACATTCATAATTTAGTGAAATTTGTATTGCATGATCAACAGACCAATTCCCAGTTACTTGTGGAGAAAGATCACATATCACTGCATTAACTTTTCTTTCAAAATAAGACATAATTTCATCAACTACAAATTCATTTTCAATATTTTCTCTAATTATATGAGCTCCCGGTATTTCCTCAACATATGAAGTGTCAATACCCATTACCTTACCTTTGTTTCCAGCAAGTTTTACTGCCATTTGAGTCCAGCCTCCAGGGGCACATCCCAAATCAAGAACATAAAATCCAGGTCCAATGATTCTATAAGATTGATTTAGTTGTTTGAGTTTGTATGCAGCTCTACTTCGATAACCCTGTTCATGCGCTAATTTTCTGTATTGATCTCGACGCGCGTCAATTAACTTCATTTGGCTTTCATAGGTTTTTTCATCTCTGACAGTACCCAGTCTTCAATGAATTGACAATTACGTGGGCTTATTTCTCCTTCAAGTGAACATTTTTGTTCAACAGGACAAACAAGGCATGGTGCATTTTCAATCGATAGAGTACTGATAGGAGTTTTCTTTAGAATTAATTTATACGTCCAACGACCTTTATCAAGAATTTTTTCTCTGTAAATAGTTCCCATTCTTTCTAACTTTAATGCAAGCCGAGAACCATCTCTACTAGTTAGCTTTAGTTTTTTCCAAAGTTCACTTTGAAACATTCCGCTAGATTCACGCTCAGCTAAAACATCACATATTTTATTTGTGAGTCTTTCCATGTCGACTTTTTCAATTTGGAAATTTTCAATCTCTTCATCGGTAAGTTGTTCTTCTAATTCTTCTTCTAATGTTTTTTCAGCTTCTTTTTTAATTTCTTCTAATTCTTTCTTAGTAAGCTTTTTTGGTTTAGGTGCT
>CAZQXU010000118.1:0-3678 GCA_964597385.1 uncultured Nitrosopumilaceae archaeon
TGATCGCATCTACTTCGATACATGAACCAGTCTGTTTAAATCCATAAAAATAATATTTTTTGTGATTTGTTTACAGCTCAGAGTTTACTAGAACGAAAATCAACCATATTTTCTCTTGTTGTAGTGGGAGTGATTACAATATTGGCAATTCCTGTAATAATGCCCCATCTTTTGCACGGTTTTCATCTAGCTCACATTTTTTTGCATATATCTGGAATTACACTTGCAGTGTTTATTACAATATTAGCAATTCTAGCATACTCAAAATTAAAAACAAAAAGATTACTTCTTAGTATGTTTGCTTTTGCAACTTTCGTAGTTGCTGAAGTGGTATTAGTGATGGATGCTACTTGGCCTACACTTTATGATTTTAATGATATTTCTCTTTTAGAAATAGGACATATATTGACATTTTGTACATTGGGATTATTGGCAATAGGTGTATTTAGAAATGACTGATAGAAATATACAATTACAAAAAATCATTGATCAAAACCCTGGAATCCAATTCAGGGAAATTATGCGTTCATCAGGATTAAAAAATGGGGTTCTTAGTCACTATCTTGGTAAATTAGAAAAGCATGGAATAATCAAAGTAGTACGTGGACCTAGACAGACCAGATTTTACTCACCAAGAATTACTGAAGATGAATCAAAAATCATCAAAGCACTACGTAGACAAACTCAACGAGATCTTTTGCTAGCACTAGTAAAACAAAATGGTCTTGAGTTTAATGAATTAGTAAATGAAGTAAGAAAATCACCATCAACAGTGTCCTTATATTTATCACAGCTAGTACAAGATGAACTAGTTGAAATTAAACTAGAAAATACAAGAAAGAGATATTATATTAAATCTAGAATGATAATAGATCAATTAATTGAAGACTATAGACCAAGTTTACTTGAAAAATCAACATCTGGATTCGAAGATATATTCAATTCTTTTTAATTTATTCCAATCAAAAACTATATTTGTTTTACTGAATTTTATTTTTATTTTATTATTAATTTCTCAATTTGCCTTTGCTGATGTCGTAATACCTCCTCAAGAGTATATTGGATATTTTGATTTTGAAGGAGTCTATACTGTAGGAGGTAATGTAAAAAACCAAAATGATTATGCAGTAATCCCAACAATCACTGTTTCAGTAATTGATGGGAAAAACACATTTACTTCAACCTTACAACACGTTCCAATTCCACCAAATACTGATATTCCATTTAAGATAAAAATTCCTGAAATTACAGGTGAAAATCCAATATTATTAGATGCCGATCTCAAATTTGTCAAAACAAAAAAATCTTCAATTCCAATTACGATTATTTATGATAAAACACTAATCAAACATGATGATGGCCATGTTACAGGAAGAATTTTTAACAATGGAAACCAAACTGTCTTTAATCCAAAAATTCTTGCAATAGTTCATGGACATGAAAAAGTCCTTGATATTGTACATAATATTGAATATCTTGATAAAATAGAACCAGGTCAAATTCTTGAATTTTCAATGTATCCTGATCCTTCAATAACTGAAGATGTTTTTTTCTACAGTTGTTTTGCTCCTGTGGACACTACTGTAATCCCTGTAATTACAAAGAAAAATGGCGGTGATTTTAACTTTAGATATGATTCTGGTGCATGGTATTCTGCTGCTAAATTTAATGAAGAGGGAACAACTCTTACAATGCGCGGATACAATAGTTATCCACTTGAGACTTATGCAAACTTTGAATTTCCACAAATTTCAGGTAAAGAAAAATTCAATGTGACTGTAAACGACAAGCCTGTAAAATTTATTCAAAGTATTGATGATATGGGATTTTGGCATGTTGCATTTACTGTAGGGCCAACATCACAAGGAATTCTAAAGGTCACTGGTTTTGAAAAAGGCTTACCTCCAGAAACTTCTAAAATTCCACAATGGGTAAAAACAAATGCTGGTTGGTGGTCTACTAATCAAATATCTGATTCAGAATTTCTTGAGGGAATAGATTTCTTGTTTGAAAAAGGAATTGTTGTAGTAACACCAAAAGAAATCACTGCTGAATCAAATTGGAAATTACCATCTTGGATCAAAATAACAGCTGGTTGGTGGTCCGAAGATAAAATTTCAGATGATGATTTTCTAAAGATAATTGAAAATCTTGTTAAACGAAAAATAATTGTTATTTAATAATATAAAAATGAAAAAATATTGATAAGGTTATTTCTAACCTATATGTCCAAGTCCATCATTTTCTGTATCTGAATCATTAAGATCAAATACTGGATTGTAGACTCCATTGATGTCCTCAACAATTACTATTGGTCCACCTGTATATTTTGCATCTGCAATGTTTCCTAACACTCTTTGAATGTTTAGATCTACTACATCTCCTGCACTAAATGTAATTGGTGCTCCTGAGAGATTAATTAGATCAATATCTGTAACTCTTGGAGAACCACCATTAAGTGGATCAGGTATGTGTGCATGCCAAACACAACTATTTGGCGCATCTGAAACAGCAGCAATGTAGTATAATGGAATTTTTTCCATGTGAGTATTTGCGTTTAGCTCATCTACATGTCCTGCAACTACGGTTATAGTTGGTTTCATTGTGTCATCACCATCAGTAACTGGTACACAAGGTGCCTTTAACAGCAAATGACCAGCCACAAAATTTGGGCTAGAATCATAGAGTGGAAATATTGCTCCAGTAGCAAGTGTCATCCCATCTAATCTGATGTGGGTGTTGTTAGGAACTGTATCTCCTTTGACACCTGCTTCAAAACTATGACTTGCAAATGCATAACCACCAAACGAAAGTGCAGTAATTAACACTACAAATCCTACAATCTGTTGTTTGTTTGAAATTAATTTATTTTTCATTATGATACTTTTTCATCTAGAAAATAAAAGATGGTTGGTACATTTATCAAATGTACCATTTTATTTTTAATTAAAATTATTTAATAAAATTTAATGAACAAAAACAAAACACAACTTCTTTTACTGAGTTCAGTATTAGCTGTTGCTTTGTTGTCAACTGTTGCAACACAACAAGTATTTGCACATAGCGTAAGAAACGAATCATTTACAGCACATGGAACACTACATACAATTCAAGTTGTATTAGGACATACAGACGAGCCAACATATGGTTTTGAAAACGGTGTACATAGTGGAAAACATAACCTGGAAATCACTCTTTCTGACCAGCCAACAAAACTGAGGCTAAATAGCGCAAATCTCAAGGCAGATATGTACTACTTTAAAGACATCAAAAAATTCAACAAAGCAACTTCAGTCAAGGATGCTACTGATGTAAAAACTGGTGTTACAGTTAACTCTGTATTTGGAGATTCTGGACATTATATCATTCGAGAACTCCAAACTCCTGGGATCTATGGATATCATATCTATGGTACAATTAATTACTTTGGAATCCATAATCAACCAATTGATGTAACTATATTTTGTAAATCTACTCAAGGTGATACAACAAAGTTCAACAGCGGTGGATGGTTTGGAAGTTTTGGTTGCACAGATGACATAAAAGATATAAAATTTCCAAGTAATAGTAAAAGAGATTAATCTTTTACTAATTCATTTTTTTATTTCCATTAATTCACTGTGATAATCTTATTATACAAATTTTATTTAAGTTTAATATCTAATGTTTCCATTACGC
>CAZQXU010000119.1:0-3660 GCA_964597385.1 uncultured Nitrosopumilaceae archaeon
CAATTCCTATTCCTTTACTGTCACCAATTTGTGCAGCTATTCTATTTGCATCATCATATGTCCCGTCTACTGCAATGTAGTTTGCGCCATAAGATAATGCCTGTGCAATTTTTGCCATCTCGATATTACTTGGTGCAAATACATGACAGGGTAATCCAGCTTTTGCTGCATGTGCAGCAGTTGCAGATGCTAAATTACCAGTGGATGCACAACCAACAGCAGACAGTCCAAATTCTTTTGCTTTGGATATTGCAACTCCTGCAGGTCTGTCCTTAAATGAAAATGTTGGATTTACAGAATCATTTTTTATGTATAAGTTGTTTAGTCCTAATTTTTTTCCAAGATTATCAGCTTTGATAAGAGGTGTCATTCCCGCACCAATGCTAATAATATTAGATTTGTTTTCTATTGGCAATAATTCAAAATATCTCCAATAGTTATGTTCACGATTGACAAAGGTATTTTTTGTAACTGTAGGAAAATCATATTTTACATCAAGCGGTCCAAAACAGTCATCACAGATATACTTGAAAGCAGTATCGTACTGTTTTTTGCATTCTCTGCATTGTAATGATGTTCTAGCCAAGATCAATTTCTCCTTTGATACCATACATAAAAAATCCTAATATCAAGTTAAGTAATACTTAATTTTACAGAGTAAAAAATATAATGAAAACATAGCCATATTTTCAAAATTAGTTAAAATTTTGAAAATTTACAAAAAACATGAATGAATTAACAATTATGAGGAAGGTTTTTAGATATTTTTAGAAAGGAAAAACCATGAAAAAAGGACTGATTATAGGAGGCATACTCGGTGTAAGTATTGCGATAATCATTTTAGCTATAAGTTTTGGTTCTGAGATAAAATCAGATTCAATAGAAGTTGAAGATACACTGGATAAAGAAGTGGTTCCAGAAACTGAAACTCCAGAGATTGAAGAAAAGATAGACGATGTAGAAAAAATCAATTTAGAAAATGAATATTCACCTAAACCAAGAGAATGGATAACTTCTGGACCGTTTCAGATTGACCGAAGTAAATATGCCATAGGTGAAAAAATTTTTCTAGTAATTGGAGGAATAACTGGAAATGAAAAAGGACAGATTGCATTTATGAGACCATTAAATGATACACATTATTCCGTATACATGACAATACCATTTGATGGAATGAAAAAAGACATATTCAACTATTATGTAGAACCACAAATTTCAAAAACCAGAGAAATATGTTCAATAGATGACCTGACGGGGAAATGGGCAGTGGTTTTTAGAGGAACAGACTATCCAAATCTTTATTTTGAAATTACAGATGAAATTGTACCAGGAACAAACATAGAACCTGTATGTTAGATTATTTGTCTAAATTATTATGAAAACAAACGTTCTCACCAGTATGACATGCTGGTCCTGATGGTTCTACAAGATAAATAACTGCATCAGAATCACAATCTACAAGAATTTCTTTTACTTTTTGTGTATTTCCAGATTCTTCTCCTTTCATCCAGAGTTTGTTTCTAGAACGACTCCAAAACCAAGAGTTACCAGTTTTTTTAGTTAGTTCTAATGATTCTTTATTTGAGTAAGCTAACGTCAATACATCTTTTGTATTTGCATCTTGAACAATGACTGGAATTAATCCATCACTTTTTGCAAAATCAATATCTTCAATAGACTTTTTCATCATCTAAAATCATAAAGTATTGCTTATAATCTTACAGGAATTTGCTTGTCTTTGAGATATTTTTTTACACCGTTTACACCATGTGTTTGATAATGAAATATTGAAGCCGCCAATGCAGCATCAGCGTTTGATTCCTTGAATACATTGACCATATCATCAGGTTTACCACATCCTCCTGAGGCTATTACTGGAATAGATATAGAGTTTACAACTTCCCCAGTCAATATAATATCATAACCGTCTTTGGTTCCATCCTTATCAATACTAGTTAGAAGTATTTCTCCTGCACCAAGTTTTTCTACTTTTTTTGCCCATTCAATAACATCAATTCCAGTTGCTTCTTTTCCACCATATATGAAAACTTCAAACCAGAATTTTTTTCCATTTTCAGAAAATATATTTTTATTATTTTTAATATCAAAATTTCTTTTAGCATCAATTGCAACTACAACACATTGTCGCCCAAATAGTTGCATTAATTCAGAAATAACATGAGGATTTTTTATTGCACCTGTATTGATACCGACTTTATCTGCACCGTTAAGTAAAATATTTCTTGCATCTTCTAATGATTTTACCCCACCTCCAACCGTAAATGGAATATCAATTACAGATGCTACCTTTCTAACTAAATCCTTGATTGTTTTTCTTTGTTCGTCAGATGCAGTAATATCTAAAAAGACTAGTTCATCAGCACCCTCGTTACTATATTTTTCAGCTAGCTCAACAGGATCTCCAGCGTCCTTGATAGATTCAAAATGAAGACCCTTTACAACTCGTCCATTTTTTACATCAAGACATGGAATGATTCTTTTTGTAAGAGTCATGCTATTTGTTTTGCCTCTTGAATTGATATTTTATTCTCATAAAGCGCCTTACCTAAAATTACTCCGAATGCATTTTCTTGTTTTACATTTTGAATGTCTTTAATATTTGAAATTCCACCGCTTGCAATTACATGTGCATTAGTTAATTTACATGCTTGAGATAAAAATTCCAGATCAGGGCCTTCAAGTGTTCCATCTCTACTAACATTTGTTAGTAAAAATTCAGAGAATCCCATTGATAGAAATTCTTTCATAGCATCAATTAATTTTATTCCTGTTTGTTTTTGCCATCCATGTATAACTATTTCACCATCAATATGATCAACTGAGATTACAATTTTTTCAGAACCCAAATTTAATAATAATTTTTGCAGAATTGATTTATCTTTAAAGGCTAATGTTCCTATAACAACCCGATTACAAATTTTTGAGACATCAGTAATAGTAGATTCATCTCGCAATCCACCAGCAACTTGAATTGGAATAGAAATCTGATCAAGAATTTTTTTAATCATAGATAGATTAGAACCAATACCTAGAGTTGCATCAAGGTCTACTAAATGAAGCATATCAGCACCGTTTGCTTCCCATTTTTTTGCTACTTCAACAGGATCATCACTGTACACAGTTTTATGTTTAGGATCACCTTTGTAGAGTCTTACTACTTGGCCATTCATTAGATCAATTGCAGGAATTACTTTCATTTTTTACACACATCTAAAAAATTTTGAATCATAATTTTTCCTATATTACCAGATTTTTCTGGGTGAAACTGTGTTCCAAAAAAATTATCTTGTTCAATAACTGCAGGCACTTTAATTCCATAATCAGATTCTGCTGTAATAGCATCATAATTAATTGGGTTTACCCTATACGAGTGTACAAAATAAACCCAAGATTCATTTTTAACTCCTTCAAGAATTTTTCCAGATTTTTTAATTTCCAAATTGTTCCACCCCATATGCGGAACTTTCATAGATTGTGGAAGTACTATTACATCTCCTTCAATTACACCTAATCCCTTTTCATTTCCTTCTTCACTTTTTTCAAAAAACATTTCCATACCAAGACAAATTCCCAAAACAGGAGTATTGTCTTTAACATACTCATGAAAATTAGTTTTTGATTTAGATATGCTCTTGATTG
>CAZQXU010000120.1:0-3608 GCA_964597385.1 uncultured Nitrosopumilaceae archaeon
GCATCAGAGCCATCT
The DNA here is from genome assembly GCA_964597385.1 of uncultured Nitrosopumilaceae archaeon. Taxonomy (GTDB): domain Archaea; phylum Thermoproteota; class Nitrososphaeria; order Nitrososphaerales; family Nitrosopumilaceae; genus Nitrosarchaeum. The sequence continues at coordinate 16 of CAZQXU010000120.1, forward strand.
TCAGCTAGTGTCATAATTGAGAGAGTAGATATCATTGGAGTGATAAATGCTCTTACTGCTTCTTGGAACAATGGGTGTTCTCTTTCTAGATCAGCAATTGTTGGTGAAAATGAATAATAGATTTGGTTAAATCCACTCATAAATGCTAATCCAGATGAAGTGCTCATTACAGTATTATCTCTAATCTCTCTTAGGAATTGTACTTGTGGAGCTAATTCAGTTCCATATGCTGCAGTAGCAATCAAACATGCACCACCTGGTTTTTTGCCATCATCGACTTTAATTACTTGACATACTCCGTTTACCAATTCAGTTCCTTTACCACATACTGGTGGTTCTTCTTCTACTGGTTCTGGAACAATACATTTTCCATTCATCAATTCTTCACCAGGAGGACATTGTATTGGTTCTGGTACGTCATCAACACATTTTCCATTAACTAATTTTTGGCCTGCTGGACATTTGATTTCTTCAACAACACATTTTCCATTAACTAATTTTTGGCCTGCTGGACATGTAATTGGGTTATCACCACCAGAGATGATACCACCATCTCCTCCAGTAAATTTGAATTTAATTTCAGATTTTAATCCAGAAAAATTTGCAAAAACTTTGTAGTCACCTGGTGCTTTGAATTGAGGACCATCAGCTTTTACAGTTGTTTGAAAAGAACCATCGGCATTAGGATGAACTTGGGCAATTGTAACGATATTGTTATCTGGTGCTCTAACAATAATGGAGACATCACCAGAACCAAGATTTTCAATGTTATTAATTAGACCGCTGATCACTACAATTCCACCTTGCCCGTAAATGTTAAGATCAGTCTTTAAGTTAAGATTATTTTTTGGGCCTGTTACAACATCTTGGCATTCATTATTTTGCCATATTTGATTAGGGCCACAATTAATATCTTGACAAACACCATTTTGTTCTATTTGATTATCTCCACATTCTTGACTTTGAGCATATGCATTTCCAATGAATCCATAAGATATAAGAGAAATTGACAATAATACCAGGAAACCCACGAGCTTCATTTTCATTTTGAATCAGGCATGAGGGTATTTATGTATTCAATGAAACAAAAATTGACCTGATTATACTCGAATTATACCTTTATTGACCAAGTATTGGATTGCTTTTATAAAGTCGTCATCAGAGATTTGTCCATTATACCACCATTTGGCATTATTTTTAATCCAATCAGGAACCACTCTTTCAGAATTTTGATATTCTTTTGGAGAATTGATAATTTTTTCTTTGACCATTTGTTTTAATCCATCAATAATTTCAGAATTAGAAGACCAATGTTTTGCATTCTCTTTAATCAAAGTAGGTATATCGTGTGAAGCAGTAAACGAAACTAATCCAACGTTAATACCATTATGAGATAACTGAATTTTATAGACACCTGATAAAGAATTTTGATTTATTGAAAATGCAGCACGATAGCTTCCACTATCAGATATCACTGCAGCAAAGTTTTGAACTACTCCATCTGGACGTATTAATGAGATATCTAATGGAATTCCTCTTTTATGATTGCCAATACTACCAGACAAAATTATTTCTTCAGAAGAACCAGATGATGGAATTAAGATTTTATCAGTACTTAATTGAGGTAAAGTAGAAAATTGGGTCGTTGATTTAGGATTTAACAAATGAAATATGTTTGAATTACCAGAAGCATCTCTAGAGTCATAATATTTTGCATCAAGACTTCCTCCTGCCGTTGAAATCAGTTTTGTTCCAGACTTATCGCAAATTTGTGATGGCATCTTGAATGTTCCTTCAAATACACCAGTACTAGGTCCAGTCTCAACTAATGTAAAACCAGTAGAAGCAAGTCCACCATATTCAACTCCATTAATGATACATCGTTTGTAGCGAATATCTTTTAGTAAAATTTCTAATAAAATATTTCCAGAATTACCAACGGTATCTACATTTGGTGAATTCGGATCATTATTTACTAGATAAATATCAACAACATCACTTTTCAAATTAAGATCAGAGTCTTTGAGGGTAATTGTTACTGGCTGACCAAATCTGTATGTACTTGAACCAGAAGAGACAGAACCGGAATTGGTAGAAATATCAGATTTGGTAGAAGTTGTTGTGATTACTCCAACTTTATCTAAATCAGAATAAGATATGGCAATTCCTTTTTCATCAATCAATCGATTAGTTACAATGAATTTTATTTCATTATCTATTGTTCTTAGTGTTTTAATGAAATTAGGATCTAAAATATTTAGTTGATTAGCTACAGCATATTCAAGAGTTCCAACAAATTTTGAAGAGTTATCACTTGTCTCTTCTAATTCAAATCGGTAAATGGCATTATTGACATCATTATTGTTTGTTAATCCAAATGAAAAGAAATCAAAAACTATTGGTTGTTTATTTTTTTCTGCAGAAATACTTCCAACTGTAGGAGTATTATTACTTGAATCAAAATTTATTACAAGATATACAGTTCCACTCCTCGTAGATAGTTGTTGAATATCAGCATCGTCTATTTGAACAAGTCCATGGGATGAGGACAAATCACCAGAATCAACTATAGTTATTGGTAAAGAACCTAAAGTTCCAAAAGATAGAATAATCGACGTGTCTGTAAAATCTGTGACTCCAAAATCATTCTCAAAAGATCTAAGATCGTAATTTATCCAGTTAGTGCCATCATTATTTGAAATAGAAGAATCTATGAAAAGCGATTGTAATGTTGATGCAGAAACACCAAGATTCAGTGATAGTTGTTTAAAAGTGGGAATTGCAACATTTGATGTATCAATAAACAATCTTGCAGAATTTTTGTCAGGAATTGATGAGTTAGATGTATCACCAGCATTTAATGCGGTAGCAGAAGAATGAAACTGTACATCATTTGCATTGCTAAGAGTGGTGGGATTTCCAATTTTTAAGGTAGGAACTAGAGATGAATCTCTAAAGATATCTAAATGATCTCTACTTGCAGAGTTGATATTTTGATCAGAATCTATTAAAGTTATAGGAAATTTTTTGCCTGGAGTTAATGATTTAGTACCTTCTCCAACAGTCAAGGTAGATTTTATTGAAATTGAAGATGTTGAAGAGCCTGTAAGAACTGAAGCAGATTTTTGATTATAGTCTATTTGACCACTTTGACCTCTTGGGGCATTAGCTAAAACTCTAACAACAGATTCATCACTATTATCAACACTATCAAAGATTCCAGAGTTCGGACCATTTTCTACCAAAGTAACAATTTTGGAAAACTGGTTTCCCGGTACATCATCATCAACAAAAGTACCAGGTTGTTTATCATTTGATGTTAATTGCATTATATTTCCTAAATTAATTGAAAGTTTTCCATTATCTTTAAAACCTAAATTTGAGAGATTATTATTCAAATTTACTAACCCAGCAGTACCATTTGCAGAATTTGAACCAGAATTATCAAATGCTTGATAAAAAGTAGCAAAGGGAGAATTAACATTAAATGTCCATGAATCTTCATCGGTTGGATCTTGATTTAATTGAAAATCATTTACGGTTAGAAAAACTTGTGAATTCTGAGGATAAAGAGATCTATCAAGTTTTAGAGA
>CAZQXU010000121.1:0-3599 GCA_964597385.1 uncultured Nitrosopumilaceae archaeon
ACATGCCAAAATTTTTCATAAATTCAGCTTGTGCACGACCATTTTTTTGAATCCAATCTTTGAACATTTCAGAAGGATTAAACTGGTTATAATTACCACTCATTGGTAAATATTGGAACTAGATGGTATATAAACGAATCTGTATTATGAAAGAAATTCTAGGACTGCAGATGAAAAAGTTTCAGGATCTTGAACATATGGAGTATGACCGCAGTTATCCATTCTAAAAAATCTACAATCTTTGATATTTGAGAGAAAATTATCAGCATATTGAATTGGGATCACGGGATCTTTTGACCCCCAGATAATAAGAGTAGGACATGAAATTGAATTCAGCTTAGCGGTTATAACTTCAGAATTTTTCAATCCTAAAACAGTCGACATGAAAGCTAGTTTTGCATTGGGTAGTTTCATTCTTTCAATAAACCCTTGAATAATTTGAGTGTCAGCTTCATGACCAGATGATTCCATTAATTCAAACACATTTTTTGCACTTTCATCATTTGGGTATAATGCAGCCATTATGTAAGCATCTAATGCAGGAGTAGATTGTTTCATTGAACCTGCAGGAGATACAAGAATTAGTTTTTCAACTTCATTTGAATGTGTAGATGTATAGTCAGCTGCAATTTGACCGCCTAATGAAGAGCCGATGATAATAGGACGTGTGATATTCAAAGTGATAAAAAATTTCTCTAGAAAAGATGAAAAAAAATCAGGGGTATAATCTGCAACAGGTTTATCACTATAACCATATCCGATCAGATCAGGAACAATTACACGATATTGTTTTGCAAAAATAGGAATTACTTTATTCCATCGTTCAGCTGATGCACCTAATCCATGGATCAATACCAAAACATGTTTAGAATCTCCAGATTCCAGATACCTAATATTATTACCATCAACCTGTATGAAATTTTCTTTCATGGTTTTAGCTTCAATTATTTAGCTAGATAAGTTTAGTTACTATTAACGATCAATTGTTTTTGTTATTTTACTAAATTATCACCTCAGAAAACATAGACTAGGTTTTTTAAGATCTAAATAGAAAACAAATTGTGACAGATAAAAAAATCAGCAAAATTCTTGTTCCGTTAGATGGTTCAAAAAATTCTATACGAGCACTAGAAATGGCAATAGCCATAGCAAAACAGTTTGAGGCTACAATCATAGGAGCCTATTCAATGAATGTTCAACCACGATCTGAGTTTCAAACAACAACCACAGTTAACAAGGAATGGAAAAACGAGGCAAAAAAAATCCTAGATAATGCCAAAAAAACAGCACTACAAAATAATGTAGATTTTAAAGAAAAAATGACAGTAGGAAACATAGGATATAATCTCATAAAATTGGCACATGATAAAAAAGAAAATTTTAGTCTAATTGTAATGGGTTCCAGAGGAAGAAGTGCAGTAAAGGAATTATTCTTAGGAAGTGTTTCAAATTATGTCATTCATACTTCAAAAATCCCAGTGCTTATTGTAAAATGAGTTTATGATAAACCGTGCTTTTGAAAATATTTTTGGTGATAATCTTCAGCTTTATAAAATTCTGGAGCCGGAACAATTTCAGTTACAATAGGTTTTTGAAACTTTCCTGATTTTTCAAGTTCTTCTTTTGATTTTTGTGCAACTTGTGCTTGTTCTTCGTTATGAAAAAATATTGCAGAACGATATTGATGTCCAATATCAGGTCCTTGTCGATTAAGAGTTGTAGGATCATGATTGCTCCAAAATACTTTTAGAAGTTCATCATAAGTAATTTCATTTGGATCATATTCTACTTGAACTGCTTCAGCATGTCCAGTTCTATCAGTGCATACATCTTCATAAGTAGGATTGGGTAATTTACCTCCGATATAACCTACTTGTGTTGACTTGATACCTTTAGTTTTTCGAAACAAGTCTTCAACATGCCAAAAGCATCCCGCACCAAATGTAGCTTTCATATTTTAATTATAATTTTATCAAATTAAAACCATGTGATTAACAATTAAAATTAAAAGATTAGCTAACATCAGTAAAAATTTCAACGACCTTTTTAGCCAAATTTTCAATGTTGGCAGAGGGTTCTGCTGAAATTAAAAGAAGAACTTGAGTTATAGGAAATGGAAAACTTACTAAAACTGCCTTATCACGTCTTGCAGCAATATAATTAATTGGTCCTAAACTATCATCATAATCTCTTCTAATTGATGCTTTAGATACAAACTCAAAAAATGAATGAAGTCTAGTTTCGTCATCCTCATATGGAACAAGTCCTTCTTTAAATCCGCCAGCTATTAGTTTTCCATCTTTATCTACAATTCCAGCAAATCGAATTTCAGGTTCCTTTTGAATCTGCAAACATTTTTCATTGTATAGTTTAAGAGCAGCATTATTTGAAACAGACAACATACATTGTTAAGATATCAAAAATAAAAACCTAGCCAATTACAATGCAAACTAGTTTAAAACTTGCATTTTAAAACAACATAGTCTATTATCTTTTGATCAGACGCCTTTTTCATTTTTAAAATTGATTTGTAAAGTATTTTTTCAACATAATTTGGGTATTTTTGCAATATTGATTTTTTCAGTTCCTTACGATTTTCAATGTAATAATTTGCCAACGGACCATATACCTTATTTCCGATTAATTGTTCAGCATGAATTTTAAAGCCATTTAATTTTACTAGTTCTTTGACATGATCTAACCTATAATGTTCTGATGACCAGGTAAATTTCAGAATACCCAATTTGAATAAGGATGTATGCTGTAAAGTGACAGGCAATGCCAAAGTGAACACTCCTTCAGATTTTAAAATCCTTTTTGACTCGGAAATGAAATTTTTTAAAGGTTTGAAATGCTGTGAAGACTCTAATGCCAATACGCGATCTACAGAGTTATCAGAAAAAGGTAATTTAGTAGAAGTGGAGTTAATGAATTCAATATTTTTGTGAGGGCCAGAAAAACGCAATTGTTCATAATTGATATTTATACAAAATAGTTTGAGATGATCATAGTTTTTTCTCCAAAAAATTGCAGGGGCAGATAGGCCACTTCCAACATCAACTACAGTTTTAGCGTTTTCCAATTCTGCCAAATTACCAAAATATGAACAAAGATTTTCTTGTGCAGAAATTGGTTCGGCTGTGTTTTGTTCCCAATATCCAAAATTCAACATAGAGCCTCCAGTTGCAAGTTGCATTATTGGAGATAATGAGTTATAGAGATTAATGACATCTTTTTCGTTTTTCCGAATTGTCCAAAAAATCATATCAATAGGATTAATCACATTCAAAAAGGGTTTCACATATAGTTAAAATTAGATACTATTAATCTCTAATGTGACAATCAAGATATTTGCAATTAGACAGAACATATCATCTTTTATTAATTTGAGCAATTTAGTTAGTTAATGAGTGAATCAAATTCAAATAACGTTTCAGAAATTATGATTGCAAAGTGGAGTGATAGGTTTTTTGCATGGTTAATTGATTTTTTGATTATTAGCATGATTTCAACACTAATCATGGTTACATTTTTTGGAAAAATTGATTTTGACATAAATGAAAAATGGATGTGGGCAGAAACAACTCAATATATTCAGA
>CAZQXU010000122.1:0-3590 GCA_964597385.1 uncultured Nitrosopumilaceae archaeon
TGGAGATTATTCAGAGGCACTTGAATTTGGAAAGAGTTTGGAGGAAAAATTTTCAAATGATTCTGATTATATGTTTATGATGGGGAGTATCTATTTTATTTTAGAGGATGCAAAAAGAGCAATCCCATATTTTGAAAAGGCATCTAAGATAGAACCTAATGATGTTGAGACTTTGACTCTAAAAACAAATGTTCATCTTGCATTACAACAAAAAGATGAAGCAATTGACTGTTGCAAAAGAATCATAAAACTACAACCTGAAAACTATGAAGCACACGGCTTGCTTGAAAAATTAGAATCTCTATAACTTATCTAGTTTTATTTTTCATCTCATATGCATTTTCTAATAACCAATCACAAAACTTTGTAACTTTTTGATCAAATTCAGTCCAAATGTGAACTGAATGAGGCAAAATGTCAATCTTCCAGTTATCTGTAAACACTCTTACTCCTTCTTTGTTATCATACATGTAAGCGTCTTCAACTTTAATATCTCCTAAAACTTCTTTTGCCTTTTCTTTAATCAATTCTCGGTTAATCGGAAATCGCTTTTTATCGTAATCTACAATCAAGCTAAGATCTCTTTTTCCATACATCTCAAATTCTTCAATTCTTCCTTCTTTTGGAAAATTAACAACTAGTTTGATGTTGTATTTTTTACCAACTTCCTTGCCAATCTCTACTATTCTAGCATATGCCATGCCTGGATTTTTCTTTAACATGAAGCGAATTTGTGGTAGATTGGATTTTAGCTGTTGTTGAAGATCTGTTACTATCTCTGTGAATAACATGATATTATTAATTTGAAACCTGTTATATTCATTAATCTTCTGACCTGATTAGTTTTTTTAGATGTAAAAATAATTGTCATTATGGCAATGCCGATGGATTACAACGGTGTACGGATTGATGATGGTTCAGAAAGAACAGATAATGTAAATGACTATAAAATAACTTGCATGGATTTTATCAAAGAAATATCTCATGATTATGAGGCATGGGTTGATTATTACAAACTTCCAGAAGATGAAGATAAAATTAGACGAAATGGAATTCGCTCAACTATAGAAAGGACAAATGATTGGATTGCTAAAGTTGCCCAAACAATCAAAGCAGTTGATGTTGTTATGAATGATGGAATTCAAAAAATGGCAGAATCTACAGCAGGAAAGCCACTTGAATTTGGCGTATTTGTAAATGGTAAATCAAGCTATACAATGGCAAAACCTGGAATTATAGATGTGAATGTAAAATCAAGTGGCAGACAGGGAAGAAAAACAAAATTAGGATTTCATTTTAAAGATGATAGATTTAGAATTGAATCTACATGTGGTGCATTCTTAGATGAATCTGATTTACCAACAAAAGAATTTGATTTAATGGATATTCATCTAAAACTACATGCAGAAAACGCAAAGCAACGTGATGTCATATCTTTTACTGTTACTGTTAGTGAAATGGAAAATGATGTAGAGTTTGAAAGAAGAGGACTAACCACTATTGTTCATATAGTGTAATCTCTATTGCAACTCTTTTTTCTTCTGCTCTTTTTTCACCTGGATATTTCAGCTGAGAAATCTTCTGCTCTAGTTTTTCATCTTCAACTACTTTTGCCCTGCCTGTATGCCTTGAATTGTTAAATTCTATGATTACATCTGGGTTTACCATGGCATTTTTGAACCAGTCTCCATCTGGTCTATGTCTTGAAAAGTAGATTTTTTCATTATATTTTACAGCACGAAGCATTACTGAATGTATTCTGCCTGTCCTTCTTCCTTTTGTGCTTAATACCGCACGAAATACTTGACTCATTTCTATGAGGCAATACTTCTGTCAAGTAATTTAACCTCATTGCTAGAAAATTATGATATTTGGTATGATAAGCAAATCTGAATACAGTAATTCATGTCAGTTAAACTCGAAGATATGCCTGAAAATACAGCCACAGCAGATGACTTTGTTGGAAAAAAAGTCATAGATAGAGAAGGAATATCATATGGCAAAGTCAAACATATTCACATTAATCAAAAAACCCTAATCGTATCCGGAGTTACAATTCATCAAGGATTTAACAAAGACTATTTCCTTGGTGCAGACTACATTGACAAATTCACAGAGCAAACCTTGTTACTTGGTAGGCCTCCAATTAGAACAGGAATTCCTGTAGTTGATATTGACGGTCACAAAATAGGCAAAGTAAAACGATTACACAAAAACCCCGATACTCACGAATTAGAGTCTATTGAAATAGGAGATGGCATATTGCATTCAAAAATAATCTCTAAATCTGAAATTTGGGGAATCGGAGAAAAACTTATTCTTAAAGTAACAAAAGAAGGATACAAAAAATTAGAATAATCTATTCTAAGAATTTAGCTTATTGTTTTTTATTGCAATTAAGACAAATTGGTATTCCTTTATCCAATGTAATCTCAACATTTGATGTATGACACTTTTGACAGAGCCCTTTCATGTTGTGACTGACTAAAATGACCTTTAAATTTTTTGTGAGATTATTAACACTTAACAATTTATAATTGCAATAACCGATCAGGGCATGTACTCAGTAGAAACTAGATCTCTTTCAAAATCTTTTGGTACTGTAAAAGCTGTAAATGATATCTCTTTTGCAGTTGAATCAGGTGAGATATTTGGATTTCTTGGTCCAAATGGTGCAGGAAAAAGTACAACAATCATGATTCTTACTACATTACTCAAACCAACATCTGGACAAGCTCTTGTTTCTGGATTTGATGTGATGACACATGCAAAACAAGTTCGTCAAAGTATCGGCTACGTACAACAAGAATCAACAGTTGATGAATATCTGTCAGGGAGAGAAAATTTACTGTTACAAGCAAGACTCAATCATATTCCAAAAGATCAAATCAATAAAAGAATCGATGAAATTTTGGAATTAATTGAATTAACTGATAAGCAAAATGACTCTGTAGTGACCTATTCTGGTGGTATGAGAAAGAGATTAGATATAGCAGGAGGATTACTGCATCATCCCAAAGTCTTGTTTTTAGATGAGCCTACAGTGGGTTTGGATATTCAAACACGTAGAAAAATTTGGGAGTACATAAAAAAAATACACACAGAATTCAATATGACTATCTTTCTTACAACCCACTACATGGAAGAAGCTGATCAACTTTGTGATAGAATTGGAATTATTGATCACGGACAGATTCAAATCATTGATACTCCAGAAAACATGAAACATGCAATGGGCAATGAAGTAATATCTGTAAAATTTGAAAGCAAAAACCCTGATGATTTTTTATCTCAACTGCATAAAATTGAATATGTCAAAAAGATAAACAAAGACAATGACAAGTTAACAATTTTTACATCAAATGGAACACAAGTAATTCCTGAAATTTTTAAAATCTCGTCTTCACTTGAAATTAAAATTATTTCCATTTCATTGACTCAGCCAACTTTGGATGATGTCTTCATCTCTTACACTGGTCGCGAAATGAGAGATGATGATGCTGGATATAATCGAAAACGAGAACATGCAAAGATGAAGAGGTTACGTGCATGAATTTGATGTATGACACCTATACTGTATTTTGGAGAGA
>CAZQXU010000123.1:0-3519 GCA_964597385.1 uncultured Nitrosopumilaceae archaeon
TCACCACCACCATGAAATGGATTCATAGTTTCCAATACAGATTTTCGTACCCATAAAACTCCAATTCCTGTAGGTCCTAGCATTTTATGACCAGAAAATGCAAAAAAGTCACAACCTAATTTCTCAATGTTTACTGGCATATGAGGAACAGCTTGTGCGCCATCAACTAAAGTAAGAACACCGTGTTCTTTACATTTTGAGATTATTTTATCTGCATCAGTAATGGTACCAAGAACATTAGACATTAAACTAAATGTTACAAGTTTTACTTTACCTGTTGCAAGGTATTTATCAAGATCATCTAAAATTAATTCTCCATTATCATCCATTCCAATGTATACTAACTTGGCTCCCTTTTCCTGAGTCAAAAGTTGCCAAGGTACGATATTGCTGTGATGTTCGTATTCAGTGGTAACTATGATGTCATCTTTTTGTATATGATTTCGACCCCATGCATATGCAACTAAATTAATTGCTTCAGTTGTTCCCCTAACAAAAATAATCTCTTCTCTATTTGGTATGTGAATAAATTTTGCAATCTTATCCCTAGTTGATTCATAAAGTTCGGTTGCTTCTTCTGCCAGAGCATAAACTGCCCTGTGAATGTTTGCGTTATGATTTCTATAATAATCAGTAATTGCATCAATTACTTGGTTTGGTTTTTGTGTTGTAGATGCATTATCCAGATACACAAGTGTTTTGTTATCTCTAACAATACGTTGTAAGATAGGAAAATCTTTTCGTAAATTCTCAAAAGTAGTTTGTGCACTTTGCATTTCTAAACCTCCACATAGATCTCGTTTTGATCTATTTTAACATTGTATGTGTTTAATGGTATTTCAGCAGGAAGATTCTCAGGTTTACCATTTTGCAAATTAAAAACTGAGAGATGTAACGGACATCTCACACCTTCATCAGTAAGAAATCCTGTAGAAAGATCCGCATCTGCATGAGTACATATTAGATCAGTTGCAAAAATTTTTCCTTTTTGATTTGCTAAAAGAATTTTTTTATCATCATGTGTAAATCCAAAAAGCTGACCTGTCTTTACTTGGTCTAATTTACACGCTTTAATCCACTGAGCCAGATTAATCACCTATACTTGTAGTGTTGCTCAATTTCAGAATCTTCGTTGTAACGTGTTTCTTCAATTTCAACAAACTTTGTGAGCTCTTCATCAGTGTTAATTGTTAATTCGCGTGATTCCCATTTAGATTCAATCAAGTATGCAATCCATGCTCTAACTTGGTATGACATTTTTCGAGATAATGGCTCCAAGAATCCTTCAATAATTGTTCTTTCAGCCTCAGCTTCGGTAAGACACCTTGTTTTTAAATAGAAAATCTGTTCCTCATCAATTTGGGCAACAGATGCAGAGTGTGTTGCTTTAACGTCATTTGTAAAAATCTCCAGTCCCGGAATGGCATCAGATTTTGCATCCTTATCAAGTAAGATAGAACGACCAGACAAAAATGAATTTGATTTTGTTGCTTTTTCTTTAATTCTAATCATTCCTTTGAAAAGGGATTTTGATTTATTTCTTAAAATTGATTTTTCAACTACTCTAGCATCAGTAGATGGACTTTCATGATTCACATTTGTTTGAATATCAAAAGATTGCTCATTGTTTCCAAATATTACTTCAGAGTCATTTGAGGATGCACCCGTTCCATTTAGAAAATATTCTATTTTGTATCTAGACAGCATTGATCCAAACAATCCAGAGTACCAATTTACTTTGGCATCTTGTCCCAAGTCAGTTCTTCTAGTAGAAAAGTTTACAGTTGTTTGATCCATCATTTGCAATGTTGTAACATCAAGTTGTGCATTTGCGGCAATGTTTGTGTTTAATAATTCAAGGTATGCTTGTTGTTTTTGTGCCTTAAAAGAATATAATTCCTGAATGATTACTGCCTTACTGCTTTCGTCTGCAAAGATAACATTTCTTGCAATGGTAGAAATTCCATCATCAGATAAGCAAGATAAGATATGAATTGGTTTTTCAAGTATAAGATTACGTGGTATGTGGATAAATATTCCGGAATTAAATGCGGCATTGTTTAGTGCAGTAAATTTGTCATCTTTTGAATTTGATGCCTCTAGTGCTTTTTTTACTAGTTCAGAATTATTTTTTATTGCATCATCAATTGAAGTGATTACCAATCCTTTTGATTTTAGATCATCAGGGATGTGAATTTTGTGCGTATTACTTCCTATTTGGATTATGCTAGTCTCTTTTTCTAATTCAGATAATCTTTTTTGAAGAAATGATGGAACGTTACTAGTTGTAGTTGCAGAAAATGAAACTTGTTGAGGATCCATTTTTTTTGCGTCAGTGTATTTGTTGTATAATGGAGATGTCTCAATTGGTAATGCGTCATAAATGGATAATGAACTCTGTCGATATTTCTTTAACCAATCAGGTTCATTTCGTGATGAAGATATTTCTTCAACATGTCGAGAGTTAATTTGCGATAGTGTTTGAGACATGATTAATCGAAATTAAAAGTGAGTGGTTTAACCCACTGAGTCGTCCATCTCTAATTTGATGAGGCGGTTTAATTCTACGGCGTATTCCATTGGTAGTTCTTTTGTGAATGGTTCCATGAATCCATTGACAATTAGAGATAGTGCTTCTTCTTCTGTAAAACCTCTAGTCATCAGATAGAAAATTTGTTCATCTCCAATTTTTCCTACAGTTGCTTCATGGGTAATTGTTGCATCTTCTTGATTAATTTCCATGTAAGGATAGGTATCAGTTTTTGATGTATCGTCTAATAGTAATGCATCACATCTTACAGTTGATTTTACATTGGTTGCACCTTTTGCAACATTGAGTAATCCTCTGTAAGTTGATCTTCCATCTAGTCTGCTGACAGACTTTGATGTAATTTTTGATGTTGTATTTGGTGCAAGATGGACCATTTTAGCACCAGTATCTTGGTGTTGTCCTTTTCCTGCAAAAGCAATTGATAGTGTTTCACCATATGCTCGCTCACCTAATAGATAGATTCCAGGATATTTCATTGTGAGTTTACTACCAATGTTTCCGTCAATCCATTCTACAGTTGCGCCTTCATATGCATAAGCACGTTTTGTAACTAGATTATACACATCACTACTCCAGTTTTGGATTGTGGTGTAACGTAACTTTGCATCTTTGTGAGCTACTAGTTCTACTACTGCTGAATGTAATGATTCAGAAGAATAAACCGGAGCAGTACATCCTTCGATATAGTGAACCTCAGAGCCTTCATCAGCTATGATAAGGGTTCTCTCAAATTGTCCAATGTTTTCAGCGTTAATTCTGAAATATGCTTGCAATGGCATGTCAACTTTGACTCCTGGTGGAATGTAGATAAATGAACCACCACTCCATACTGCACTGTTTAATGCTGCAAACTTGTTGTCCTCTGGAGGAATAATTTTACCGAAATATTTTTTGAAAATTTCAGGATATTGTTTTAGTGCAGAGTCAGTATCCAAAAACAAGACACCTTGTTTTGCCAAGTCTTCTCT
>CAZQXU010000124.1:0-3512 GCA_964597385.1 uncultured Nitrosopumilaceae archaeon
CTGGACCAAACACCTCATCAACACCTGATTTTTTAAGATCTTTTTTATCTACTTCTGGTATTACCCCGCCTCCGATTACTAGTACATCTTTAATTCCTTTCTTGTTTAATGCCTGAACTACTCTTGGAAATAATGTTCCATGTGCTCCATTAAGCAAACTCATTGCAATTGCATCTACATCTTCGTCTTCTGCAATTTGTGCAATTCTATCTGGGGTTGCAAATAGACCAGAGTAAATTACTTCCATCCCTGCATCTCTGAATGCTCTACATAATACCAGAGCTCCTCTATCATGACCATCTAAACCCAATTTAGCAACTAGGATTTTAACACGTCTTGAAGCAGTCTTTTGTTTCATGTTTTGTGATCATGATTCATTATTTTAAAGGCTTTATTTGATTTTCGTCTTTTTCTGCTATTAGAAATTTAGATAAAGCGCTACAAAAGTACTCTCACTGTGAAGGTATTTCCTATACATTATGAACTTAAATTTGAGCCTATTTTCAAAAACTTTACCTTCCTTGGTAAGGAAATAATCACAGTAGACTGCAAAGAATCAGTAAATACAATCATTATGCATTGTGCAGAGATCAAAATAAAGTCCTGTAAAGTAATCCATAATGATGTCATTCAAAAAGCAGTAACTAAAACAGATGCAAATAAAGAAGAACTTGTAATTGTTATTAAAAATAAAATTAAAGGACGTGCTTTTATTGAAATTGAATTCGCTGGAGAATTAAACAATAGATTGCTGGGATTCTATAGGAGTCAATACAAACAAAACGGCAAAACAAAATATCTTGCAACAACACAATTTGAAGCAGCTGATGCCAGAAGAGCATTTCCGTGTTGGGATGAACCTGAAGCAAAAGCAACCTTTGAAATTTCAATAATTGCTGAAAACAAGTTTACTGCTATTTCAAACATGCCAATTAAATCTAAAAAAAGAATAAAAAGTAAAACTCTGTACAAATTTGAAAAAACTCCTATAATGTCCACATATCTTATTTATCTTGGCGTTGGTGAATTTGAATATCTTACAGGTAAGATTGGTAAAGTTCAGATTCGCGTAATCACAACAAAGGGCAATAAATCTAAAGGCAAGTATTCATTAGACCTTGGAAAGAAACTGCTTTCATCATACGAGAAATATTTTGGCATAAAATATCCTTTACCTAAATTGGATTTGATAGCAATCCCTGATTTTGCAGCAGGTGCGATGGAAAACTGGGGTGCAATTACATTTAGAGAAACAATTCTCCTTTATGATCCACAAACATCTTCCACCAGAACAAAACAATACATTGCAGAAGTTATCTCTCATGAGATTGCACATCAGTGGTTTGGAAATCTAGTTACTATGAAATGGTGGAATGATTTGTGGTTAAATGAAAGCTTTGCAACATTTATGGCAACAAAATTTGTAGACAAGTTTTATCCAGAATGGGATTTGTGGAATCAATTTGTTGATGATGCGATGAACAACGCTATGGCGCTAGATTCCTTGAAAAATACTCATCCAATCGATGTCAAAGTTAACTCTACATCTGAAATTCGTGAAATATTTGATGCGATTTCTTATGATAAGGGTGGATGTGTTTTAAGAATGTTAGAGCATTATGTTGGAGAATCAAATTTCCAAAAAGGATTAAAAAAATATCTTGCTAGTTTCAAATACAAAAATGCAGAAGGCAAAGATCTTTGGGATGCAATAGGAAAGATTTCTAAAATGCCAGTTCGTTCAATGGTTCAGACATGGTTAAAGCAACCTGGTTTTCCTGTAGTTGAGATAAAAAAACAAGATTCTACATTACATCTTAAACAAAGACGATATATTTTAGAATCTGATAAAAAATCCAATAAAGGATTATGGTCTATCCCACTCTCAATAGGGTTACAAAATGAGTTATTTCAAAAACTGTTTACAAAAAAATCGATGTCTGTAAAACTACCTAAAGATAATATTGGGTTTGTAGCTAATTTTGGAAGAAAAGGATTCTATCGTGTAAAATACGACGAAGGTACTTTGATAGATCTTAAAATGCTAATAGATCAAAAACAGATTCCTGCAATTGATAGATGGGCAATACAAAATGATTTGTTTTCATTATGTGTATCTGGTGATGAGACAGTACGTAACTATCTTGATTTTTCTGATGCATATTATGATGAGGATAGTTATTTGGCAACAATTAATGTCGCACATAATTTGTCCTCTTTGTATTTTAGAGCATTTGATGAAGACTTTTCTGATCAAATCAGAAATTATACTGTAAAATATCTAAAGAAAATCTTACATGACCTTGGATGGGATCCTAAAAAAACAGATAAACATACAGATGCCTTAATGCGTGGATTTGTAATTTTTACATTAGGTAAACTACATGATGAAGAAGTTGCCATCGAATCTGAAAATCGATATAAACAATTCTTGAAAAATCAAAACTCTCTTTCTCCTGATCTAGTTGAGCCTGTATGTTCTGTAATGGCATGGAATGGTAATTCTAAAACCCATGATGAATTAACTCGTCTTTATAGAAATGCAAAAACAACTGAAGAAAAACTACGTTTCCTTGGAGCAATGTGTAGTTTTAAGGATCCAAAATTATTACTTAAATCACTGAATTTCTCTCAAACATCTGAGGTTCGTTCTCAAAACATGCAGCTTCCAATTATGAAGGTTGCAGGAAATCCATATGGTAAAAAAATACTTTGGCCTTGGCTAAAGCGTAATTGGCCAAAACTGAGCAAAAAAGTTGGTCGTGGTAATCCATTATTTAATCGAATTGTGGCAAGTATTTCATCAATTGCCGATGATTCTATGGAAAAAGAGATTCGTCAGTTCTTCAAAAAGAATCCTACTCCTGGAACTGAAAGAACTCAAGAGCAAACTCTGGAAAGAATTAGAATAAATTCTAAATTCTTGCGAAACATGAGAAAAGAATTTTCATAATTAACATGGCAAAAAAAATCATTCCTTTGATTTCTATTATGGTGATCACTATATTTGGTTTATTTTTTATTTTTGATTCTGATTCTAATCGAGATGTCTTAAAATCTACATTTGAAATTGATGCCACTTACTATGATGAGGGATACGTTGAGATTTCATATCTTGATAAAACTTCAAAGACAAATCATGTAGTACTGGAAGTTTTAGGGATGGACAAATCTTTTCAAAAGACTTTATCTAGTTCAAAATTTATCGAGAGAGTCCCGTTCCCAATTCTTCCAAAACATGGTTGGCAAGTTCATCCTGTTACGTTTTTAATAGATCATCAAGACTTTGGTAAAGTTTCTCTTAAAACTGAGATTCATTCATTTGGTGAATCTGCGCCTCCAATTATCTATGGTTCTCCATAAGATCACACACAAGATTTTATTGCAGTTATCAAAAATTATCTTATGTTGAATATTTCTGATTTAAAAAAAGGCAAGAGAGGCGCAATTGCCAAAGCCATTAGTATAGTTGAAAATAATCCTTCGGAAGCAAAAAAATTGCTTAAAAAAAT
>CAZQXU010000125.1:0-3511 GCA_964597385.1 uncultured Nitrosopumilaceae archaeon
GTTCCGTTTATCCCATTGTTAGTGTACATGTTTATTCACATCAACTATGTAGAAGAATTGTATTTTAGAAAATCAAAGAAGATGGTAGTAGTATGGGCATTGATCCATATTGCGATGGGAGTTAAAGTACATATGGCATTGTTACTTTTGCCAATAGGATTTTTGTTCAAATATATTTATGATAAAAAAGGAATCAATCATTCATTTGCAATGCACTTTGCAACAAATATTCTAGTTGTTATCGCGCTTTTTCTTTCTTTTATTATCTGATTGTGGTGTCTGATTAAGAAAGACCCAACCAAAAAAGCCACCCAATGATATATTGATGACGCCCATAAACGTGATCAATAACGAGGTGTTTGGTGGTGCAACTTTCAGACCCACAACAATACCAACAATGCCAGTTACAAAAAACATCATCATTAAGACTTTGAGTCGTAAAGGATTGACGTATTTCATGGATAAATTATTCACAATTAGACACTATTATAATCTGATGTAATAGATCCATCAAATAATTTCAGAGATTTTTTTACATCTCAAAATAAACTTGTGATACGTAGATCTTTGAAGATATTCGGTAACACTTTAAAGATCCAAAATTTTTATTGGATTTTGTGCCAATATAGCTCAGCCTGGTTAGAGCATCAGATTTGTAATCTGAGGGTCGTGGGTTCGGATCCCATTATTGGCTTTTTAATTTTAATAAAAATAACTTCAAAAGAGTAAAAGAAAAAACGACGTTAAGCGTATTTCAGCCTAATATCTTCCTCTATTTTCAGATCTTGGTTTTCTATGTTTTGGTAAACATTCTTTGCAGAATACATCTCTACCTTCTATTGGTTGAAAAGGTACTTGGGATTCTTTTCCGCAATCAGAACATGTACATGGGTACATTTTTCGGTCATCTACTGACATTGCTAGAGATACTTATGAGGGAATATAAGAACTGTTAGAAAGAAAAATAGGCAATACGAATAAGTATGTAACAATTGAAGCAAGCCTAAATGGATTCAGATGTAGAATCAAATCACAGTGGGAAAAAAATAGTGAATAAATCGATTTTTAATATTTTAGTGGTTTCAATAATTGGAGTTAGTTTGATAGCTGCATTTTTTGCAGGTTCTTTTATTAGTTTAAAATCAGAGCAGGTAACAAAATCGGAATTAAACAATGCAATAGCAAGTCTTGAAGCAAAGATTTCAAAAAATCAGATGCCAACACAGCCAAACATACAGCCAATCAAGATATCTGCAGATGACGACCCAGTCATTGGAAATCAAGATGCGCCGATTACCATAATAGAATTTTCAGATTTTCAGTGTCCATTTTGTGCTAGATTTCAAATTCAGACCCTTCCATTAATTTTAGAACAATACGTAGAAACTGGAAAAGTGAAATTTGTGTTTAGAGATTTCCCAATTCAATCCAGTCACCCTAATGCAATGCCAGCAGCTGCTGCATCAGAGTGTGCAGATGAGCAAAACAAATTTTGGCAGTATCATGACATGTTATTTGAAAACCAAGGAATTTGGAATAAAATGGATTTTACATCTGCAATTACAACCTTTAAAGAATATGCAATAGAATTAGAGTTAAATCAAGAACAATTCAATGCTTGTCTAGATTCTGGCAAATATGTCAATGAGATCAACAATGATCTGACAGATGGAAGAAATTATGAGATTACTGGAACGCCTGGATTTTTCATTGGAAATGAAAAGTTGGGATTTGTAAAAGTAAATGGAGCCCAGCCCTTTGAGGTATTTCAAGGCATAATAGAGTCTCAGCTCAACTCTTGAAAAATCAGAACAAGCGTTTATTAGACCTAAAAATGACTTTAATGTATCGGAATAATGACGAGTGGGCAATGAGCTTTTTCGTCATTGCTTTAGAGAAGAAAACAAAATGACAAAATTTCAAGATTTAGGATTAAGAGAAGAATTACTGAAAGGGATTCGTGAAATGGGATTTGAAGAAGCATTTCCTATTCAAGAAGCCGTTATTCCAGTATTACTTACAGGAAGAGATGTCGTAGGACAAGCTCATACTGGTTCAGGTAAAACAGCCGCATTTGCTTTAGCAATGCTTCAAGAGATTCAACCAAAAAAAGGCATCCAAGGTTTGGTAATGGCTCCAACAAGAGAGCTTGCAATGCAAATTTCATCAGAGATAAAGAAATTTGGAAAATATACTGGAATTAGAGTAGCAACAGTTTATGGAGGCCAAGGAATGGGATTACAATTAGATGCACTAGATAGAGGAGTGGAGATAGTAGTTGCAACTCCGGGAAGATTAATTGATCATCTTAAACGTGGTTCAATTGAACTAGGAGATATCACTCACATTGTGTTAGATGAAGCAGATACAATGTTAGATATGGGATTTGTTGACGACATTCAGTTTATTTTAGATCTTGCTCCAGAAGAGAGAGTAATGTCATTGTTTTCAGCAACAATGCCAACTGAAATTTTAAGATTATCTGAAGACTATCTAAAGAATCCTAAACAATTCTTGCTTGACGCAGATGATCTTAGTGGAGAGGGTATAGACCAAGCATACCTGGTAATTAAAGACAGAGATAAAATGAAATATCTTATTGATTTTATCAAACCACTTAAAGGTCAGATCATAGTTTTCTGTTCTACAAAATACAGAACCAGAGATGTAGCAAAATATCTTCATCAAGAAAAATTTGATGCAGTTGCAATTGAGGGAGACATGTCGCAAAGCAGAAGAGAGCAATCAATGTCTAAATTCAGAAGTGGTAAGGTAGACATTCTTGTTGCAACCGATGTGGCATCAAGAGGAATTGATGTTCCAAGAGTAGAACTGGTAGTAAATTATGATGTTCCAAATCAAGAGATGGCATATTTCCATAGAATTGGAAGAACCGCAAGAGCAGGAGCAAAAGGAAGAGCAATCACACTAGTATCATATTCATCAGTAGGAGATTGGAATTTAATTAAACGCCAGATCAAAGTACCACTAACAGATTTGAATAAAGAGATGGGAATAGAAATTTCAATTCCTGACCCATTAAAGAGACAGTCTCCATCCAGAAGATTTGGAGGTTCACAGTCAAGATCAGGCTATTCAAGAGGTAGAAGTGGCGGCGGATATGGAAGGTCTGGTGGTTCTGGCGGATATAGAGGCTCTAGCAGAGGAGATGCAAGAGATGACAGAAGTGGTGGAAGAAAAAGATACGGTGACCGAAATAGTGGAAATAGCTATGGCGGGCGCAGTAGATGGTAATAGATGTAAAACTTAAAGACAAGTAATAGAATTATTATTCTAAGAAAATGCATATTGGATTTATTTTATTAAATTGTGATCTTGGTGCAGAAGAATACATTGTTGAAGAATTAAAACAAATGCCCAAAGTCAAAAACGCACATCTGACTTATGGAGCATATGATGTAATTGCAGAAGTAAACACAGAAGAGCAAAAAGATTTTGAAAAAGCGGTTGCAGATATTAGAAAATTATCGAGAGTAGTAAGCACAATGAC
>CAZQXU010000126.1:0-3446 GCA_964597385.1 uncultured Nitrosopumilaceae archaeon
CGAGGATCAAATAGTCCTTCCTTTGTTTTATTTTTAATAAATTCAATATCAAATGTACATAAACATCCCTCCTCCCCTGTAATTAATCGTGTATCGTCAATAAGAACAGGGCTAGTCTGATAAGTTTCAACTAGTAAATTGTCTAGATCCTTGATAATCTTTGTTTTTTTATTTGACAATTCTTGAAAATCAACTTCAATATCATTTTCAATTTCTTTGTATATTTTTTCTCTGAATTCGTCGTTTTCATAAAATATTTCAAATAATTTTTGATGATCAAAATCTTTGTAGCCTTTTTCTTTTAATTTATTTAATACAAATTGATCACTGTTATCAGACATTTGTTTTTCTTTGTTTTTTGTCAGATCAATAATGTCCGATAATTCCTTTTGCAATTTAATTACTTGTTGATCTGGTTTATAGTATAACAGAACATGATATTGTAACGACATATGTCCAGAGATTAGATAATTTCCTTCTCGTATCTCAAACTTTGTAAAAATTCTTCTAACATCCTCATTGTTTGAAATAGATATTTCTTGAACTGACCAGTCTTTCAAGTTTTTAATGATTGTTTGATAAAAATCGTTAACTAGTGCTGGATCAAATGTTTTTTGTTCCGTAATTGTTGCATCGCCTAGCATAACCTGAACATTTTTTAATTTTGTAAGGTTTAGTATTTTTTCAAGAAATTGTTGTTGAATGTACTCATTTTTCTTATTTAGAAGTTGAATGAACTCATTTGATGATCTAGATCCTAATCGCACATTAACTAACAAATTTTCAGAGTCATTAAACCTTAAGATTTTGTATGTTTTAAATACAAAAATAAGATATTTACTACGTGTCTAAACCTAAAATGATCTGTAATCTGTGTGGATCTGCCATCGTACAATACTATAATGAAGGTTATAAGGGGAATAGAGGAAAATGCCTTATCTGTAATACGGATTTTCCGTTAGAATAGAGGGATGAAATGTCAAAAATTAATGAATCTGATAAACCACAAATGAGTCAAAAAGATATTGTTTCTAAAGATCAGTCTAATCCTAATGTATTAGATGTGCTACTAGGTAAAAACGACCAAAAAATAGTAGATTTTGATTCAATGATATTAGAAACTCAGAAACGTGTGTGGGGGGCATTAAAACAAGGTTATGAATATGTTGGAATAACTGACGACTCTGAAAAATTTCTTAGAAAAAATGTTTTTGCCAAATTTGACATGATTGCTTTGTATGTTGATTTAGTAGGATCTACTACAATGACCTTGGAACTACCTGAAGAGAAACTTGCAATTATAATTAGTTCTTTTGCTCAAGAGATGGCATCAGTAATTAACTTGCATAATGGTTATGTTTTAAAATTTGTTGGTGATGCAGTTATCGGATATTTTGTTGCATCAAATAATGGATTATTAGCTGCAGACAATGCATTAAGTTGTGCAAAATCAATGCTTGCAGTAATACAAAAAGGGATAAATCCAATTTTAAATCAATATGATTATCCTGATTTAATGGTAAAAATTGGAGCTGATTTTGGACAAAGTATTGTTGTAAGATATGGTTCAAATCCAGATGTTTCACATGTAGATTTAATGGGACCTGCAATGAATATTGCATCTAAAATTCAATCTCTTGCAAAACCAAATCAAATTTTATTTGGAGATGATGTCTATCGTAAATTACATCCTAATAATCAGAATTTGTTTAAAGAAGTAATATGGAAAAATAACGAATGGAAATACCGTTCAAGATTATCTGGTGAAATTTACAAAGTTTACGAGTATGTTGGTTAAACTGTAAATTTACCAGGACACTCAACGTGTTCATAATGATGCTCTGTGAATTTTTCTTGAATTACATAAATTACAATTTTATGTAGATCTCCATCTATGATGTTTTTATTACATCGTATACACGTCTTACTTATTTCCGTCATGCCTAATTGCGATCTAAAATTGGAATCTATAAGGATCAGCGATCAGCTCAAATTGAGCTAAAATGACTGTAAATTAGCTTTATTGCATATCAAACGCCTAAAGACAAGGCAAAAATATGGCAAAAATATCAAATTATCATGGAAGATTTGCCAATAAAACATCTAAAAGACCTATACGGATTAAATCCAAACATACCTCACTTAGCATTACAATTTCCAAGACTGCCTCCAGGATTAACAAACACGATGTTCAAAATTTTTGAAAATCCTATGAAAGAAAAATTTGCAGAGGATAATGCTACAATTAATAAAAAATTGCAAGGGTTTCAACAATCATATCAAAGATATGCCTCAGGTTTATTGACAATGAATTCAAATGGTATTATTCCTCCGGGACATCCATTGTTTAATCGAGTAAATTCTGTCAATACATTAAAAGCAGAAAATGACAAATTGTTAAAAGAAAACATGGAATTAAAGAAAAAACTTGATGAGAAAAAAGATTCTCATTCAAAAATGAATTAGCAAGGCCTGATTGAGTTTTCAAACAAGGCTATTTTAAAAATATCTTTTTTACGGAGTAAGAATGCTTATTAATTTCAAATTTAATTTTTAATATGGCTAAAACTCCATCTGAAATTTGGAAAGATAAAATTATTCAATACAGAAAAAAATGTCAAAGAATTATTGAATTATCAAAAAATATTCGATATGTAGGCATAGTAAATGCATATGGTAGAACTTTAACTGGAATTGTAAGACCAAATGTAAAACCGTTATTAAAATCAGAACAAGTCAAAAATGAGTTTTTCATAATATCTACATTAATGACACTAAGAAGAGATACAGTAAGTGCTGTGGGAAAATTAGATTATGTTTTATTACAACATCAAAAAGTATCTATTATAATTTTTCAAAAAGATGAAATGACATATTACATTTCAATTGACAGAACTGCAAAAAACATCGATAAAATAATTAATGCTATTAAAAAAACAATCTAGGCTGGAGTAAATCCATGATATCCAGTTGTTTGTTCTGTTTTATCATCAAATGATGGTTCAAATAACGAAATTAAATAATCGTCAGGATCCAAAATAACTGCATTTTTTCCAGCATCTCTATCTACAATATCGCGATAAATTTTAACACCTTTTGATTTTAATTCTTCAACTGCAGATGAGACATCACCTACTAAAAATCCAATGGTAATTCCATTTTCAATTGAACTTCCTATATGTTGAGCTGTGAGCGACGCAGGATGTAAACTCAGCAAAGCTCCTGAAGTACCCAAATCTACCCATGATCGTCTCTGTCTTTTTATTGGCAATCCAATGATTTCATGGTAAAATTTTAGTGATTTATCGATGTCTTTAACTGCTAAAATGACATTTCCGACTTTTTTGATATTCACAAGAATCCTACTCCAAAGTATGTTAAATTCTTTGTCATTGAACTTCAATCATGGTTTCAGTTCTTTCTACCCCGTTTATTTTTTGAATTTG
>CAZQXU010000127.1:0-3437 GCA_964597385.1 uncultured Nitrosopumilaceae archaeon
GTAACTGAATCATTAACTGGAATCAACACTACTGATTTTGCAATCTTTGATGTTGCCTTTCTAATTTTTACAATATCATTTAATGATGCACCAACATTCTTCCTTGTTTGTCCGTCAATTCTGATAATATCTGGCGATTTTTCATCTTCATCTACTGGCCAAACAACAGCACAGCTAGTTCTTGAACCCATAACTTCAATGATGTCTCCTGGTGTGACTTTGAGCTGGTCCATTGCTTCTGGTCCAACTCTGGCGCGCTTTTTACCAACATCTCTCTGTTTAGCTTCACCAACTCTCATCTGCAAAGGTTCATCTTTGCGTACCAAAAAATCACCTATTTCATGTCCACAGACATTCTACTCATGTTGAGTACTTCGAATTCACTTACTCCCTCAACTGATTTAACAGCATCTTCTAGTGAATCCATTTGACCTTCTTTATCTTCTAAAACAAATTCTGCTTTAAGAAATTCTAGTCCGAACGCTAATGGCTCTTTTGCATGTCTTTTCATTTGTATTCCTTCTTTTAGAACTCCTTTAATTGAATCTGATAATTTATCTAAATCAACATCCATTCCAGTTGGAAGAATTTTTGTAACTAGTAGTAATTGAGTCAATTTTCTAAGGTCCCTGAGAATGACACAAATCACAAGTATATGATTTTGCGGATTCTCTGCAACTTTCGCATCTCCAAATTAATTTCTCACCGCAATTTGGGCAATTGAATTTTACACATTTATCATTAGGCATAATATGTCTGTGACAACAACTACATGCTGGTAACGAAATCGTAGATGACATGCCACAATTTTCTGTAAACATCATTTATACCTTGCTTAGAAATTATGCTTTCTAACTTAGGAGTTTTTTAAATTCTCCACCTATTATGGCCTGAGCAGTTTTGAGTGATCCTTTGATCCCAAGTAATTTTACAATTGATCCAGTGTGAAAATCAAAATCATCTTTTTCAGAAATCTCCTTTATTATTTCAGGTGATATAGATTCAAATAATTTATTGATTGTATTGTTATCTAATCTTTCTAAAATCTTTCTTGCAAACAATTGCTTTTCAAATTCTTTTCCAAATTTCTCGGTCCATCTTTTTTGGTATTCTTCTAAATCTGATCTTTCCTTTGATTCTAAATATTTTGAAATTGCTTGTCCTGCATACATTCCACCCATACCACTAGAGTAAATTCCCCCAGCTGTCGTTGGCTTTGCTTGTCCTGCTGCATCTCCAACTGTTACTGTTTTTCCATTTACAAATTCTTCAATTGGACCTTTAATCCAAATTGGGGCATAAATTTTCCTTACTGTTGAGTAATTCCCCTTTGTCTGCAGAAATTTTTCTATTGTCTCTGCAACATTGATTCCTTTTCCTGCAACTCCTATCTTTCCTTTACCTTCATCAGAAGGTATTACCCACGCAAAAAATCCTGGATATTTTTCTTGATCTAAAAATACTTCTACTCTTCCTTTCTTTATCCAATCTGCATAAATTTCGTATTGTGCCGAAGATAAAATTCCAGTTCTGTCCTTATGAATTAAAGATGATACTCCTCTTGCATCAACAAAGATTGTGCATTCAATTTCTCCTTCGTTAGTTCTTATTCCTTTATCTGTTATTTCTTGAAAACTATTTCTTACTTTGATTACTGCTCCATTTTTCTGTGCTTGATGTGCTAGTTGTTTGTCTAACTCTCTTCTACTGATTTCTGCAACTTTTTGCTTCTTTGAGTTTATAGAAAAACTATTGCCATTTGGGGCATGAATCTCGGCTGAATCTATCAAATGATCAAAAGTCTTTCTAAATGGAATTATCCCAAGTTCTTCAAGACCCGCGGTGCTTACTAATCCACCACAGTGTTCTGGTGTGCCGATTTCATAATCTTCTTCAATTACAAGAACGCTGTGATTATTTCTTGCCACTTCTCTTGCACAAATCAATCCAGCAACACTTCCACCAGCAATTATTACGTCATAGTACACAATTCTCATTTTATTGTCAATTATTTAACTCAAAAGTTTTTCATTAAGTATGATTTTGATATCTTTATGGGCGATATCAAGCAAGTAATTGTAATTAGAACTGATCTTGAAATGGGAAAAGGAAAGATTGCTGCACAAGTAGGTCATGCTTGTGTTTTAGGTGCTGAACATGTAAGAAAATCTCATCCTGAATGGTTCAGTAAATGGTGGGGAGGCCAAGAAAAAGTTGTACTCAAAGTTTCAGGAATTAAGGAATTGCAAGAAGTAAAAAAACATGCCATTGATCTGGACCTTCCATGGTCTGAAGTCACTGATGCTGGTCATACTCAAATCGCTCCAGGAACTATCACCTGTATTTCAATTGGACCTGCTCCTGAGAATTTAATTGATAAAATTACTGGCGATTTGAAATTACTTTAGATCTTTTCTTGCAATAAGATATAACTTGGGTGATTATTTTTTAATTTGTGAAGAAAAAAGGCCTCATTGTCGCTATATTTTTTGGAACAATCATGCTGACATCGTTGTCCGCAGGTGTGCTTCTAAATAACCAGCCAATGATCCAAGATGAAGAGATAACCAAAACTGGAACTCCAGCTGATAATTTTCCTGACTCTCAACGTGCACAATTTTGTGGATCTTCACCTGCACAATCTACCAAATTTATCAAAGAATATTCTATTCCAACTGTTTGTACTAATCCTTTAGCAGTAGTGACTGATTATAATGGAAACGTGTGGTTTGCAGAAACAAATACTGGCAAACTAGGAAAATTTAACCCTGTCACAGAGTCTTTTACTGAATTTGAAAATCCACTTTGGCCAACAAATGGCCGCTCTATGATCTGGGGAATGGATTATTCTCCTGACGGTTCTGTATGGTATACAGATGAATCTTATGATTCTATATGGAAATTTACTCCAGATAATCAAAAATATCAACGAATTGATTTTCCATCTGAAGGTGACTCTCTACCACAAAAATTGAAGATACTTGGCTCACAGGTAGTGGTAAATGATTTTAATGGAAACAAACTCACTTTCTTAGATCCTACTTTATCCGATAAGGAACTAAGTTATCTCAATATCCCATCTCCCGTAGATGGTTCTGTAACTGGTGATTTTGCAATCGATGAAGACAACAATGTCTGGTATACAAATTGGATCTTCCAACAAGGTGGAGTACTTGTAAAATTTGATCAAGATGCATATCGTACTTCTATAGCAACTGCTAACGCAAACTCACTTCCAGCTCTTGATTTCATTGAAGTGTTCCAATTACCAACTGATCTACTTACTCCAAACGGATTAGCAGTCTCTGATGGTCTAATTTGGATTGCTGATACTTCAAACTCTGCAATCTTTACTTTTAATCCAGACACAAATCAATTCATCTCTTATCCAACATCTGATCCTAAAGTATCCACTTATGGTAACTCTACTGGTGTCA
>CAZQXU010000128.1:0-3386 GCA_964597385.1 uncultured Nitrosopumilaceae archaeon
AATCAAGTTGAACTTGAAATTTTCCTGTCCAAAATGCAAATCTAAATTAGAGATACAAAAAACATTCAATAAAAAAATTCACATTTCATGTAGTTGTGGAATAGAGGATTTACTTGAATTTTCAAAAAATATTGACGAAGTATTTTTAGAATTTCTTTCAAGATTTGATGAGGGAATAGTTACAAAAAAAGGGATCTCAGAAGATCTAAAAAATGAAGGGATCATCAGAGATGAAAAAGAGATCAATGAGATGATTGGAAATAACAATCCAGACAAGACTACAGAAGATATTCTTTTTTCAAAAAGAGATTTCATTTCACAGTACAAGGTTCTGACTAATCCCGAGCCTAAAATGGGCAGTGACGTAGAAAATATGGGACTGGATGAATCAATAAGCAACCACCTAAAAGAGATCGGAATTAATCAGTTTTACAAATTTCAAGAAGAGTCAATTCAAGAGGTATCATATGGAGAAAATGTAATAATTGAAGCACCTACTGCATCTGGCAAAACAGAAGCATTTTTGATTCCAGTAATTCAAAAAATAAAAAAAGAATCAAATAATGTTAAAGGTGTTTTTGCGGTATTTGTTTATCCTACAAAAGCGCTTTCAAGGGATCAATATCCAAAAATTTCAAAGTTTGCAGAAAAAATTGGAATCAAAGTTAAAGTTTTTGATGGAGATACAGAACAATTAGAAAGAAGAGAAATTCTAGATAATCCCCCACACATACTTGTTACAAATTTTGATGTAATACATTATCATCTTTGGCATCAAACAAAATTTTCATCTTTGCTTTCAACTATCAAAGTTTTAGTTGTAGATGAGACACATGTGTACTCTGGAATTTTTGGCTCAAATGTCCATTACATAATTAAAAGACTGAAAAGAATTTGTAGCAATAAAATACAATTCGTGGCAGCGTCTGCAACCTTAGAAGATGCTAAAAATTTTTGTGAGCAATTATTTGGAGTAAAGATGAAAATAATTCACGGATCTGGCAAAAAAGGACAAACAGATTTTGTTATGTTATTTCCATCACTTAGAACTCAAAGGTCACTGATGATTGATTTGACAAAGAAGATGACTGAAAAAAATCATAAAACAATGGTATTCAATAATTCACATCTTAATTCAGAACTCTTGGCAATTCAAGCAAGAAAACAAAAAATCAACATCAAAGTTCACAGGGCAGGTCTTATGGCAAATTATAGAAAATCAGTAGAACAAGAATTCAAGAGCGATAAACTCCAGGCTATTTCATGCACACCTACGCTTGAGCTTGGAATAGATGTTGGAAACGTGGATTGCGTGATTTCATCCACAATTCCAGTAAACAGATTGATTCAAAGAATTGGCAGAGCAGCACGAAAAGGACAGCGTGGGTATGCATTTTTAGCACTTGGAAATGATCCAATTTCACAATATTACAAGAATCATCCAGATGATTATTTTGAAGATGTTGAAAAAACATACATTGATCCAAAGAATCCATTTGTAGAAGAGTTTCAAGTATTGGCAATGGCATGTGACAGACCAATTTCAAAACATGAATTAAAAGAACATGAAGGAATTATCAAACAACACATAGAAAAAGAAAATCTAATAATTTACAACAACAGAATCATACCAAATTTTGACAAGATCTCTTCTTTGTTAAATGATTACAGCATAAGAGGAATTGGAAAATCACTAGATATTTTCTTAAATGAAAAAAAGGTTGGAGACAGAGTGCTTCCAATTGCATTAGAAGAACTTCATAAAGATGCAATCTACTTTCTTGCAGGAGTCAGATACAGAGTTAAAGAATGCGGATATCCTCAAAGAAATTTTGCAAAGATAGAAAAAATTTCTAGAGATTATCCATATTACACTAAAGCATTAACAGAAGAATGGCCAACAATTGAAACTGTTTTTGAGACAAGAAAAGCATATGGAATGGAAGTTGCATTCTGCAAATTGCATATTCAAAAGAAAGTCTATGGTTATGTCAACATAGAATTAGGACAAGAGATCACTCAAGGTCAAAAAGTCTTACTAGATTCTCCTTTAGAATATGATTTTATCACAAAAGGAATTGTGTTTCATGCTCCAAGACCAATTAATCAAATTAAAAAAGCTGAAGATGAAGAATATACGGAAGCCAGCGGATATCATGCAACAGAACATGTTGTAATTGAAGGCAGCAACATGATAACTGGAGGAGTATCTCAAGATTTAGGAGGCATATCTTTGGGAACTTCAGGCTTGATTTTCATCTACGATGGAGCAATTGGTGGAAATGGTGCAAGTAAGGCATTATTTGATAGATTTGAGAAGGCACTTGAGCGAAGCATGTTCATCGTAAAAGAATGTCCATGTCAAAACGAGGCAGGTTGTCCACGGTGTACTTTCTCCTATAGATGTGGAAATAACAATGAATATCTTCACAAATATTCTGCATTAGAAATTCTTCAAAGAATAAACAAGGGCGAAGAAACTAAACTAGAAGAACCGACAGAAGGAGACAGACCACTAGTCTAAAATCAAAATGGGATAAATATAACAAATTTCTATTAATCATATGGAAAAAGTAGCAATTGTAACTGGAACAACATCAGGAATTGGATATGAAACTTGTCTGTCACTTGCAAGAGACGGATTTTACACATTTGCTACAGTCAGAGATGTAAAAAAAGTAGAAAAAATATCACAAATTGCAAAAAAAGAAAATCTAAAGATAGAAATTATTGAGATGGATGTTGATGATGAAAAATCAATCAGTACCGCAATTCAAAAAATTCTTTCAAAAAAACAACAGATTGATGTTTTAGTAAATAATGCTGGATGGGGATTGTTTGGAAGTGTGGAAGATGTACCGCTAAAAGACTTCAGAGCACAGTTTGAAACAAATTTCTTTGGAATAATAAGCATAATTCAAAAAGTTGCACCAGTGATGAGAAAACAAAAATCAGGAGTAATTGTAAACATCAGCTCAGTTGCAGGAAGAATTGGTTTTCCAGGATCGCCTGCATACATTAGCTCAAAATTTGCTCTAGAGGGATTATCTGAATCATTAAGATATGAGTTGGGGCAGTTTGGAGTCAAAGTAGTTATCATCGAACCCGGTGTGATTAAAACAAACTTTTTCTCATCTATGAAGATTGCAGAGCCTAAACCAGATTCACCATACAAAGAGATTACTGAAAAGGTGATCATGGGGGTAAAGATGATGGCAGAGCTTGGAACTCCCCCATCAGAAGTGGCCACAACAATATTGAAGGCAATTAAAGAAAAAGATCCAAAACCAAGATACATCGTAGGTAATGACGCGCAGATGTTTTTGGAAGCAAAAAGGGCAAAAACAGATACAGAATTTGAAAATTATCTCAAAAAAGAACTATTT
>CAZQXU010000129.1:0-3353 GCA_964597385.1 uncultured Nitrosopumilaceae archaeon
CTTCCAGTTTCTAATCATTTTATAAAAAAACAATCAGACACTGAGATTCTTGTAAAAAAAATGAAGATGCTTCCAATAGAGTGTGTGGTTCGAGGCTACTTTTATGGTAGTCTGATAAACAGGTGGAAAAAAGGCGAGGTGAAATTACCGCAAGGCACTGACACTACACTTGCTGCAAAACTTTTGGAGCCTATTTTTGATCCTACCACAAAATCAGAACACGATATTCCAATCGATAAACAAAAAGCGTTGCAAATGAATCTAGTAAATGAAGAGCAATACTCTTGGCTTGAAAAAACATCAATTGAGATTTACAAAAAAATGTCTGATATAGCAGACAAGTCTGGATTTATTTTGGCTGATCTAAAACTAGAGTTTGGAATTTTAGATGGAAAAATAACATTGGGCGATTCTATTGGTCCTGATGAATATCGTTTATGGCCAAAGGAGACATACCAGGTTGGTAAAACCCAAGAATCATTTGACAAGCAGATACTGCGAGACTGGTTAACTGAAAATGGATATCAAAAACAATTCGACGATGCAAGAGATGCAGGTAAAGAACCAACACCTCCTGCAATACCAATTGAGATTATTCAAAAGATGACAAACAGATATGTCATTGCATATGAAAAATTAACTGGTCATTCTCTTTAATCAAAATATTTTTTTATTGTGACTGGACGTTGACTCCAAGCTAACATCCAACTCGAATTCTATACTTGATTGATTTTACAGATACTCATTTTTGTCATATCCCTACATGTTTCTGACATATCTTTTTCAAATTTTTTATTTTTGCTATTTTTTTAAAATATTTGTAGTGGTGTTATAATTATGATACCGATATCATATGGATAGTAGTGGTAGTGATAAATGTTGTAGTGCTAACAATATTTTTGTATATGCTACAGTAAATATGATAGCGGTAACTGTCTTGTGATAGGAGTATCACTATTGTGGTAACAAAAAAAAATTGATGCGTTTAGACAAAAAAATATGATACGCGGATCTTTTAGATCAAACTATTAGGAGTAAACAGCATGTCTACATTACTAGAAAAAGAAATCAAAGTAAATCGAATTCTTACAACAAGCGTTCAACACGCACGTGCAATTGAAGACCCTGCACGCTCGAAAATCATTGAAATTCTATATCATCGCGCATTATCTGCAGACCAGATTTCAAGTGAGCTAAAAAAGACAGGATACAAAAAAGCCCTGACAACTGTCCGCCATCATCTGGATATTCTAAAAGAAGCTGGATTAATTGAAATTGCAAAGATTGAGGAATCACGTGGTGCGATTACGAAATTTTACAGCACTTCTACAAAGCTACTTGGATATGCTGCCCCTGATGATTTTGATTCAAAATACTCTAAGGTCATCGATAACACATCTGTCAAGATTGAAAAAATTCTCAGATCTATTACCCCAAAGACTGCAAAGACAAAAAAAGCAAAGGGTGGAAACTCTGCAGACTATTCTCAGTACCTGGTAATGGAAATTATGAACCGTGCCATGACTAACATCATGGAGAATTCTAGCAAGGACCATGAATAGTGCAAATTTTTACCTCTTCTTGGCGATTTGAATGGAATCGATCAAAAAACTATCATAAGGATCAACATAGATCAGTGAAATTGATATGAAATTAGAAGAAAAAGTCGTAAAACTATTTCAACAAAAAAATATCGTGTTTATTGCAACCTTGATGAAAGATGGTTCCCCTCAACTCTCACCTGTATGGGCAAACTGTGATTTGGATTATGTTTATGTCAATACTGCTGAGGGAAGAATTAAACACAAAAATATTTTACGTGATCCTCGAGTTGCAGTATCTGTTGTAGGAAATAACAATCCACTTGACATGACAACAATACGAGGAAAAGTTGAAGAAATAATTCCTGATTATGATTATGCACATGCAGACAAATTAACTCTGCAATACATGGGGAAAAATCACTATCCATTCAAAAGAGAAAATGAAAAAAGAATTATTCTTAAAATAAAACCAGAACGCGTTTTTGTGTTGCCTGAATTAAAAATGAATGACGAGTAATAAATAATATATTTCTAAATTCGAATTTAGAAACATTTTGTTTTGACATCAAAATAAAATGGAAAAAAGGTAAGAAAGCAGACTATCGTCTTCGTTTAGCTGCTTTTCTTTTTGGAGCTGCTCTTCGTTTAGCTGCCTTTCTTTTAGGAGCCTTACGTCTTGAAGCTGCCTTTCTACGTGGAGCTGCTTTTCTTTTTGGAGCTGCTCTCTTAGCGGCGGTTCTTCTTTTTGGAGCTGCTCTCTTACGAGATGCGGCTGCTCTTTTTGCAGCTCGACTTCGTTTTCGTCTTGCTGCCATTTTTGCGGCTTCGGCTGCTTTTTTAGCGGCATTTCTTTTTCTAGTACGTGCTGCTTTTTTAGCTGCTTCTGCTCTTTTGGCTTTGGATGTGGCCATGACTAGATTCATTTTTCATAGATGTTATATGGTTAAAGTCACACAATATTGCCTCAGCGCTAGTAAAATTTGACAATATTTTTTTTGCGATCAACAATTTGTGATGCAAATTACAGCTGTATCTGTTGTTGATTGTATTTTTGTTGGACGAATTGTAATGCTGTATTGATTTTGCTCATCATATGGAATGTCAAACTGTGTCGTAAACATTACTGGTTTGTTTGGTTCTAACATGTAATCTAGGAGATCATCTGCAGAAAACTTTCCGTATACTGCTCTATGGTTTTGTTGTTTTTCATCAACAATGTAAAATTGACCTCCTGAAATTCTTGTGTTTTCATTGCTAATGTTTTTTGCAACGATTTTGATTTTCACAAATGTGTTTTCAGGTGTTTTTTCCTTGTTTCCTTGATGGGTTCCATCAAAAGTTACAATGTATTCTACAGGTCCTACCGTTACTGCTTCTCCTGATTTTCCAATAATGAAATTTGTCTGATATTGAGTATACATGTACATGGCAGCTCCCATTGAAATTATGATCCCTATAACTACGATTACCATGCCAATTCGGGCCATTATGTAAACTGGAAAAATTTAGTATATAGTTGCAGCGTAAAATGGTGAAAATACCCCCCCTTATTTGAACAAGATTGTCATATTGCCAGAAATTTACCACATGAATTAAAAATATGCCAAAATGGGATGAAGTATTATGGGAAGATTCAAGCCCCTTGAAAAGAAAGACTATGTGAAAATTGCTTTAATTTTTGGAATTATAGCAGTCCCGCTGATTTTTGCTGTATCTATTCGATAATACCTAGGTGTTTTTACCAAATACATACACATGATTATGTGCTATTTTGTGTTAGGTATTATGATCAAAACCTTGGGATTTTTT
>CAZQXU010000130.1:0-3346 GCA_964597385.1 uncultured Nitrosopumilaceae archaeon
AAATTAATTCACATTATGAAATTTATTCTTAACTTTAAATTATCACTGATTCCGCTAACTGACAATGCAAGATGACGCATATCTCAAGTGTATTGACCCTCATTGTGGATTAGAATATCCTATAATGAGCACTAATGTAGAATGTGAAAAAGGTCACCTGTTAGATGTAAAATATAAAAATAAACCTTCAGATAAACTAAAAAAAACATTTTACCAAAGACGAGACTCTCAAGAAAATATATTTAATGAAAGCGGAGTTTGGCGATTTAGAGAACTACTTAATTTTTGCCAAATAGATACTGAAAATGTTGCAGAGTGTTCAAAGTATTTGGTTTCTCTAGATGGTTCAGAAGGAAGGCAGTCAAAACCTTATCAGATGTCAAAAGCAGCTGAATTCATAGGCATTTCAAATAACAAATTATGGTTGCAGCCAGAAGGATACAACCCAAGCGGCTCATTCAAAGATAATGGGATGGCAACTGCAGTAACACATGCAAAAATGGTTGGAGCAAAAAAAATTGTTTGCGCATCAACTGGAAATACATCTGCATCTGCTGGTATGTTTGCTGCAAATGAAGGAATAAACTGTGATGTATACATTCCATCAGGTCAAATTGCTCCAGGTAAGCTAAGCCAAGCGTATCAATTTGGAGCTCAAATTATTCAAGTTGATGGAAATTTTGATGATGCATTAAAGCAATCCCTTGATGATGCAAAAAACCATAATGGATACACGGTTAATTCGATAAATCCATTTAGAATAGAAGGACAAAAAACAATTCCGTTTAGAGCTTTAGAATATTTGAGATGGGAATCTCCTGATTGGATTGTATATCCTGGCGGTGCACTTGGAAACACGTCTAGTTGCGGAAAAGCATTGATGGAGTTATACGAATGGGGATGGATTAAAAAAATACCAAGAATTGCAGTAATTAATTCTGAAGGTGCAAGCACACTATCTGATTTGTATAATGGGAAATTTGAAGGCGAAGAACTACGCTGGAATAAAGGAAATACAAATACCGAATTAATATCAAGATACTATGATCATTTAGACAAAGAGGGAATTAGACCAAAAACAAAAGCTACTGCAATTCAGATTGGAAGACCTGCAAATATTCTAAAAGGATTACGTGCACTAGAATTCACAAACGGTGTTGTAACAACAGTATCTGATTCTGAGATGTTAGATGGTATGGCAGTAGTTGGTTTGAATGGATTTGATTGTGAAATGGCCTCAGGAGCATCAGTTGTTGGAATTAAAAAATTAGTAAATGAAGAAATTATCAAAAAAGATGATGTTGTAGTAGGCATTCTTACAGGTAGACAAAAAGATGCGATGCTTCCAGTAGAGTATCACAACAATCCAAAAAATAAATTTGCAATTCCGCCTAAAAACTAGCCTCAATCAAACAATTTTTTATTATTTATGCTGTTTAGATATTAATCCTTAAAAGAGGGGGTTACAAAATATTATCAACCAAGAGATGGTGCATAAAAAATAAAATGAAGAACAAATTTTGTTCTAACAAGATTTTACGAGGGATAACATGGTAGAACTTTGGCTTGAACTTACAGCGTTAGCTGCGCTAATAGGATTATCTGGATTTTTCAGTGGTTTGGAAGTTGCGTTAATAGGAACTAGAAAGTCAACTGTTAACCAGCTTCTAAAACAAAAAGTAAAGGGAGCCAAAGCACTTCACAAACTAAAATCTAATCCTGGATGGATGATGTCAAGCGTAAATCTTGGAAATAACATAGTAAATGTAGGTTCTTCGGCATTTGCAACTAGCATTGCATTAAGAGTATTTGGCGATAACGGTCTAGCAATAGCTGTTGGAATTATGACATTTCTTATTTTGATATTTGGAGAGATTACCCCAAAAACATATTGTAATGCAAATGCAACAAAAATAGCGATCAGATTTGCACCTGTATTGTTGATTTTTAGCTATGCGTTTTGGCCAGTTGTCAAAATGTTGGAAATAATTACAGTATCAATAGTAAAATTAACTGGAAGTAGTCACCACGGTCCATTAATCACAGAAGAGGAAATTAGAGGCATAGTTGAACAAGGATTTGCAGATAAGGCATTAGAAAAAGATGAAAGTGATTTGGTTCACAGTGCATTAGAGTTTGATGATACTGTAATTAGATCAGTGATGACCCCTCGAACAAAAATGTTCACACTTCCTGCAAAAATGCTACTTGTTGATGCTCTTCCTTTAATTAATGAAAACCCGCATTCAAGAATACCTATTTTTGGAGAATCTCAAGACGATATTGTGGGATTTGTACATGTTAGAGACATACTAACACACATTGAAAAAGAAGAAAGGATGGTTACACTTGAACAAGTTGCAAGAAAGCCGGTATTTGCTTCTCAAGAAAAAATGGTAAGTGCTTTACTAAAAGAGATGAAAGGTCGAAAAACACACATGGCAATTGTAATTGATGAACATGGAGGAGTAGAAGGACTGGTAACGTTTGAAGATCTAATCGAAGAAATAGTAGGCGATATTGAAGATGAAACAGACAACATACCACCAAAAGAATTTGAATCAATTGACAAAGACACGATAATTACAAATGGAGACATTGAAATTTACAGACTAAATCAAATTTTCAAATCCGAATTACCTGAAGGAGACGATTACTCTACACTTAACGGGCTTTTACATGAAAGATTACAAGACATTCCTAGAGAAGGGGATAAACTTGAGTTGGAAGATGTTAGAATAGTTGTTGAAAAAGTAATTAAAAACAAGCCTGTAAAAATCAGAATAGAAAGAATAAAGAAATAAAATTAATTTTTTCTTGCAAAATGTGATTCTAACTTTTGTTTTCTTTCTTTCATGTTAAATATTGATTCTGTATGAGAGAATGCATCTTTGTATGATTTTCCAAACAACATTGCCTGCATCAGCATATGGTTTTCAGGAATAACAATACCAGTTTGATCATCAGAATACATCATTTGAACAGTATCGTCAATTGACACTGTCATGTTTGCATGAATGTGAATCATGTTTGTGTCAGTGAAATTAAATCCCATGTTCTTGGCATAATCTCTAATATCTTTTGTTCCCTTTGCTGTCCACAAAATAGCTACGCCAAATTCATTTGTAAAAATCTCATGAATTTCTGAAGGAGCTGGCGCTTTACCACTAAAACGAATATCCATGATATGAAGATGCATTTGTCTAGTTGGAACTTTAATTGCACGGACAAATAATGGTGCATCTTTTCCAAAATACATCTTTACATCATCACCATGATGAGGTTTTTCAGTCATTTCGATAGTATCAGTTACTTGCTTGTCTGTTTGTTCAATGTCTGCCCATCT
>CAZQXU010000131.1:0-3289 GCA_964597385.1 uncultured Nitrosopumilaceae archaeon
TGAGTGATAAATCAATCGATGTTATGAAATCTGAAATTACACAAATCTCTGAAGAGGTCGAATTAATTATTCGTCAATATGAAGGAGGTGATGTTTCTGAAATAGGACTTGCATTATCTGGAATTAAAGACAGATTAAATTTAGTCAAAATAGAATATCTTGATGCCGTAAAAGATGGTAAAATCATTAATCAGGAAGAATATGACGAAACAGTTGTATTTTTAACCAAAGCAATTGAAATTTTTAATTCTAACAAAGTAGCATTTACAGAGTTGTCTGACTCTGCTACTAATTCATTAGAGAAAAACCTTGTAGATATTGATAGAATAGTTTCTGCAAAAGGTAGTACTGATGAAGTTGTAACGCTAGTTGAAAATAGTTTGGCAAATATTGCAACTCTGCAAGAATTTGGTGGCACGGCTGAAATTGATATTTTGGAATATTTTGATGAAATTGAACGATTGTTAAATGAATCTAAAATAGCCTATAGAAACGGTGATACAAAGACGGCTTTTAATCTAGTAACTAGTGCATATTTGGATAATTATGAATTTGTGGAAGGTCCATTAGGTGAAGTTGACCCAGAATTAGTGCTAAAAATTGAAATTGACATGCGTGAAAAACTTCGAAATATGATAAAAAACAATGAATCTCCTGATATGGTTGATGCTCAAATTGATATGATCTTAGTTGATTTGGCACAGGCAAAGAAAGTAATCCCAGAATTTGGTACAATTGTCATGTTGATTCTCTCTGTTGCAATAATTAGCATAATTGGATTAACTGCAAAATCTAGATTGTCAATTAGAGTATAATTTTTTTAAAATATCTTATGTCATACGAAATTTTGATTTTCGCTTAACGCGTAATTGTGTATTACAACAAGGACATTTTATTCCATCATAAGACAAATACACATTACATGATGTACATCTTTTAGTGTTGTCGGTGTATCTGTTTTTTTCAGCACGATGTCGTTCACAAATTCCTCTACACGTCATATTGCATTTAAATTACATTTAGGGCATGAATTTGTTTTTCCTGAAATGAGAGTATGAATATTGCCACATTGATTGCATATCTTTGTTATGACTAGAATCACAAATTTCAAAATATGTTTTATTTTTTAAATATGGTTGTGATTCTATTTTTTAATTCTATGAATGTGGAATTATGATATCTTTCATTAAGACTTTATAAAAATAAATTATTGTGCATAGAGTCACGCCATTAGGATTAAGAAAATACAATATTGATCAGATGATCCTAAAAGAACTATCTGATTTAGAATCTAGAACCATTTTATTTTCTATTGTGCATCAATCAAAACTACCTTCTCAAATTTCTTGTGAAAACAAAATACCTCAAAGTACTGTTTACAAAAAATTATTGACATTGGAATTACTTGGGTTAATACATGTAGAAAAAATTGAATTAATTAATCGACAAAAAAGTAAATTCTATAGGAGTAATATTCGTGAAGCTGAAATTCATATTAAAAAATTTGAACCAGTTGTTCATCTAATACAAAATAATATGATTTCAAAAACATGAATAATTGAAAATGAAAATTAATTTTCATACATATCTGTATAATTTTTTTATTCTCACCATTGTAATCTAATTCCTATGGATTCTGTCTTGTATGTTTTAATGAATTAATGAGATTTATCGTGATTACTTGATGTGTTTTTCATAAAATCCTTATAATTAATTTATTATTTTTAAATTAGAATTTTTGTTGAAACAAGAATTGTAAATATTGTAATCAAACTAATTGCCATTATGTTGAGAATCATCCCATGTTTTATCATTGCTTTAATTGGAATCTGTGCTTTTTCATAGATGAGTGCATTTGGTGGTGTTCCCATAGGTAATAGAAATGCAAACGAGGTTGCAACGGTTATTGCAAATAACACCGGAAGTGGAGTCCAGTTATTTAGCATAGCCATAGTTCCAACTATTGGAATGAAAATTGCTGCTGTAGCAGTATTTGATTTGACATTTGTTAGAAACATGATCATTGCAACTAGCACAAGAATTACTACCTCAAATGGATAATCTCCAACAAATGCAAAAGCATGGGCAATCCAATTGGCCAAACCAGAATCTACAAACGCTAAAGATAATGCGAATCCTCCACCGAGTAAGAATAGTAGTCCGTATGGAAGTCTTTCAATTCCTGCCCAATTCATCAAACTCTCAGTGCGAGTTTTTGGCAAAACAAAGAGAGAAATTCCACCTAAAATAGCAATTACTGAATTTGTAATAAAAGAACTATCAGGTTGCCATAAAGGCATAGTAAACATCAAAGCCATTACTCCCAATAATACAACCAGCACTGTTTTTTGCTCCATTGTAATTTTTCCAATTTTGGATTTTTCTAAAAGTAAGGTTCTTTTGATTTCAGAAGTTGTTTCAAAATTACTTTTCCCTATCCGTGTTGTCATGTATAGTCCACAAAGAACTAACATTGAGACAGAAAGCGGAACTCCTAGTATAGACCATTCTGCAAATGTAACTTTATGTGCAAACATTTCCATTACTGTTGCCGCATAAAGCAAATTTGGTGGTGCACCAATCAAAGTTGCTACACTGCCAATTGATGATGAATATGCAATTGATAACATGAAAATTATTTTGAATTTTGTTGTAACATAATTTGTTTTAGATAACGCTGCTAGGATTACTCCCGCAATTGGGAGTAATATCAAAACAACTGTAGTGCTCATAACTACAGTGGAGATCAATGCTGTTGTAATCATAAATCCCCACACAATTTTCTTTGGAGAGTATCCGAATAGTGATATCAATTCAAATGCAATTTTTTTATGCAATCCGGATTTTTCAATTGCAAGTGCTATCATGAACATTCCAAGTAATAATACAATTATCGGATGCATGTACTCTGCTGCAATTTCTTTTAATGGTAATATCCCAAGTATTGGAATTAATCCCATGGGTAGTAGTGCGGTTGCATAAATTGGGATAGCTTCTGTAATCCACCAAACAATCATCCATACAGAAATTGCAAAAACTCCTTTCGCAGTATCTGACATTCCATCCGGTGTTGGCATAAACATGATAAGAAAAAATAGTACTGGTCCTAGACCTAGACCAATTTTTCTGAGATTAAATTTCATTTATTCAATCCTTTTTTGAAAAAGAAGGATTTGAGCCTATCTAGATTCCAATTATCTCCAAAATGGTAGTAGCGTCCTGCGAGCCTATCTCATTCATTAGAAAAATAAAGATCCTAACCACCTAGTAATTCATGACTGATGATATC
>CAZQXU010000132.1:0-3197 GCA_964597385.1 uncultured Nitrosopumilaceae archaeon
TTTCATCGAACAGTTAATTAGGGCAAATTTTTGATTTATGATTAATCATGGGAAGAAAAGAGAGAAGAGAGCGTGAACAAAAGCGTGAAAATTACGCTACAAAACGCTCTTCTGAGAAAAGAAAGAACATGATGATAGCTATTGGAGTATTTGCAGTAATAGCGGTAATTGTAGGGTATTCAGTTTGGATTTTTATGAACATGACAACAAATGCGCCTGGTGCCCCAGAAGGAGCAGGTGCACTTGGAAGCGAACACTCTCATGCTGCAATGTTAGTAAAAATATTTGGAGATACATTTGACTTTTCATTACCTGCTTATCAAATTAAGACAAGTTGGATTCATTTTGAAGGAGGAGACGGAACCACAGTTCACAAGCATGCAACTGGAGTAAAATTAGGATTTTTGTTTAATTCAATGAAATTAAAAGTTGATGATAAATGCTTCATATTCCAAGATGGAAGACAATTTTGTACAAATGAAGATTATTCATTAAGATTCTTCATAAATGATCAAGAAGTCAATGATATCGCAGGGTATGAACCAATGGATAAAGATAGAATCCTTATTGTGTATGGTTCTGAGACTCCAGAAGAGATTCAAGAATTGTTAAAACAAGTAGACACACAACCGATTATTGAAAGATAGTTTTTCAATATTTTTAATTATTATTCGTCAGATGGTTCTTGTGTTGTGAATTGTGCCATTTTATCAAATAACATGTAATATCCACATTTAGTGCATCGTAGAACAGTCAATTCTGTAGTAAGAAATTCTTTATCTTCAAATCTACCACTTAATTTTACATTTTCACCTGCAATTTCTGCTTTATTACTTTTACAAACAGGACATTCAAGTGCTTTTTGTTCCACAGTATTCCCAAATTAGATTACAATTTAAATCATTGAAACTTTTTTACCAGATAATCTCAATAAAGTCTAAATTATAGCAACATACATTTGTCATGTTATGGAAATTTCTAGTAGAAATGTTGTAGAAGGAACTGCCAGATCCCCTCATAGAGCAATGTACAAAGCTATGGGATTAACAGATAATGATTTATCAAAAGCATTTGTTGGAGTATGTCATACAGGAAACGAAGCAACACCGTGTAACATCCATCTTCCAAGATTAGCTCTTAAAGCAAAAGAAGGAGTCAGTGATGGCGGTGCAACACCTAGAGAATTTTCAACTATTGCAGTAAGTGATGGAATTGCAATGGGACATGAAGGAATGAAATCATCATTAGTTTCAAGAGAGGTTATTGCAGATTCTATAGAATTGATGGTTAGAGCTCATCAGTATGATGCACTAGTTGGAATTGCTGGATGTGATAAGAGCTTACCTGGAACTATGATGGCAATGGCCAGATTGAATATACCGTCGGTGTTTGTTTATGGGGGAACCATAATGCCAGGAATTCTAAATGGTCAAGAATTAACAGTCGTAGATGTTTACGAGGCAGTTGGGGCATATGATGCAGGTCAATTATCTCTTGAAGCATTAAAAAATATAGAAAATACTGCTTGTCCAAACGCAGGATCATGTGGAGGAATGTTTACTGCAAACACAATGGCATCAATTTCAGAAGCTATAGGTCTTGCCTTACCAGGGAGTGCTAGTCCTCCAGCAGAAGATGATAGAAGAGAGAAAATGGTTTATGACACGGGAGTTGCGTGTGTCAGATTACTAGAACAAAATATCAGACCACATGAGATTCTAACATTTGAGGCATTTGAGAATGCAATCACAATGTTAAATGCAGTAGGAGGCTCTACAAATGGAATTTTACATTTATTGGCATTATCAAATGAAGTTGGAGTTAAATTAACATATGATGATTTTGAAAGAGTTAGAAAAAAGACACCGCATTTAGCAGATATGAAACCTGGTGGAAATTATGTAATGAATTCATTGGATAAAATTGGAGGAATTCCATTTGTCTTAAAAAAATTAGCAGAAAAAAAATTAATTCACGATAATTGTATCACAGTTACTGGAAAAACAATTAAAGAAAATCTTGCTTCAATGAACATACCTGAACCAGTACAACAAATAGTAAAATCAGTTGAAAACCCAATTCATGCAGTAGGAACTGCTGTGATATTGAAAGGAAGTTTGGCACCAGAAGGAGCAGTGATTAAAACAGCCGGAGTTGAAATGACACGATTTACAGGAAAAGCACGTGTGTATGACAGAGAAGAGTATGCATTTGATGCAGTATCTAAAGGAGAAATCGAAGAAGGTCATGTGGTCGTAATCAGATATGAAGGTCCTAAAGGAGGACCAGGAATGAGAGAAATGTTATCCACTACTGCAGCACTTGTAGGTCAAGGTTTAGGAAAAAAAGTTGCCATGGTAACAGATGGTAGATTTTCTGGAGGTACTCGTGGATTTATGGTAGGACATGTTGCTCCAGAAGCATATGTTGGTGGTCCTATCGCTCTAGTAAAAAATGATGATGAAATAACAATAGATACTGAAACTAACATACTTGATCTTCATGTATCTGCAGAAGAGTTAGAAAGAAGAAGAAAACAGTGGAGTCCACCAAAACCAAACTATACGACAGGGGCACTAGCTAAATATGCAACACTAGTTGGCTCTGCTGCACAAGGTGCAATCACTAGTGCAAAATTATAATTTTCAATAATTTAACAAAAAAATCCTCAGAATTTCTTTTTTTGAATAGAAACAAAAGAATGAATCGCTCACAAGGTTTATAGATCACCGATCTGAAATTAATTTCAGAGATAACAGGAAAAGAAAATTACGTTACAATTATTGAATTACTGTTGTCTACTAAAGATAATTAAAATCAAGGTGTTTGCCACATGTTTCTAATCCTTTCAAAATACTTAAGACTAAACTGTAATTCATAAAAA
Source organism: uncultured Nitrosopumilaceae archaeon (assembly GCA_964597385.1). Classification (GTDB taxonomy): domain Archaea; phylum Thermoproteota; class Nitrososphaeria; order Nitrososphaerales; family Nitrosopumilaceae; genus Nitrosarchaeum. Next base: position 2,885 of record CAZQXU010000132.1, read on the forward strand.
TATGGGGTTGCTTGCAAAAAAAATTCTAGAATATCAACAAAAGAAACTAGTACTAGCAGAAAATTCGCTCAAATCCCATATTTCCAAAAAGGAGCAACTCAAAGAAATAGGCTCAGATAAAGAGATTGCAAATCAGGATAAAATGATCAAAATTTGGAGTAGCAATATTGAAAAAATTAAGCGAGAGATTAACAATCTCCAAATTAAAGGCTAAAATTTCATCAATACGCTTATGTTTGTATTAAACATAAAAGAGATATGGGTTCATTTGGAGACTATACAATTGCCAAATCATCATCTGTTGACATAAACA
>CAZQXU010000133.1:0-3174 GCA_964597385.1 uncultured Nitrosopumilaceae archaeon
TTATTTTGAATTTGTATTCATAAGAACCGTCTCCCTTTACTTTAACTTGAGCTACATGTACTGGTTCATCTCCTTTGAAAAATTGAATTATTACTGGATATCTCTCAACATAGTCAGAAGCATCTCCCTTTACTTTTGCCCATGAAAATGATTTATCTTCAGGGATATGCATTGTCGCAATCGTCTTTTGGAGACTGATTTCCTCATTAATTGGACTAGTTATGACAACTTCAGATGAATCTGCTGATGCGTTTGGAGTATAAAGCAACACAACAAATGTCAAAATAACGGATGCAAAAATTATATTCTGGGCTTGTTTCAATTTTATATTTTGATTTGTAATAGAGTTTAAAAAATTTACCACCAAATTTTAAGGCTAATTTTTGCTATGATCTTTCCCACTTAGAACTTTAAGCGTAGTTTATCAAAAATAATATGTACAATCACTTTTTTCTAGTTGTACAGGAGTGAATATGTTTGTTAAGCGAAGATGATCTATTTAGTAGAATTCTTAAAGTAAAAAATCTTAAAGAAAATTGCTTCAAATACTTGGAGGATTCCTCACAACAATTATTGACTCAAAAAATCATTTTTGCAATATCTGAATTAACTTGTGAAAAAATGGGTCCGGTAAAACTATCTGAAATCGCACAACATGCTATTGGTCAAAACGATAAAGGAAAACAGGATCTTGTTCGTCTAACTCTTGAAAAATCTCTTTTAAAATGTGGTCTAGTTGAGAAATTAAAATATGCTGCAAATGATGTAAGATACATTTTAACAGCTTATCGATTTCAAAAGATTAAAGAAATTGATAGTTTTCGAGGCGAAAGCTCAGAGCCCATAGGTGATATCCTTGAGCTACCAAAATCTACTTGGCCAATCCCTGATGAGTTTTATCAATTGATTGCAAAAAAATATGGTTATGAAAAATCATTAAATAAATTACATTCTGATTTTGATAGTAAGTTAATACCACGTGGAAAATATGAAACAATCAATAGTGAATACACGAAATCTTTGGAACAAATTAATGAAAAACTAGAATCAAAATATTCTGGATTGGAAACACTGGTGATGTCTGCCCCTTGAATCTTTTACTGTTAGTGTTATTGGGATTGAGCGTATGTGTTTTTTATGTTGAACCTTCTTTTGCTCAGACTTCAAAACTATCTGTGATCTTTGAAGATGATGTTGCTCCATCATATAATGTAGGTTTGTCATCTGAAGGGAAATTTATGATATCTCAAGATTATTCTTGGGTAAAAGATGAAACAAGTAGATTCAATCTTGTCTCTTATTCAATCGATGATGGCGATTCTGTAAAGATTGCAAGATCTGCACGAGGTACATTTAATCTTGATGTTCCAAGCGATTCATCAAAAATAGTTTTTTCTGCAGTTACACAACATGCATTAACTGTAATTGGTACTAACAATTTTTCATTTTTACCTTCTTCTCCTACTCAAGATAACTGGTTTGATGATGGAACTTTAGTATCCATTAACGTATCAAAAATAACTGAAATTGAAAAAAATAAAGTAAGACAAGAGATTACTGGTTGGTCTCTTGACAAATCAGAATTTTGGAATATTGATAGTGATGATTCTTCATCATTTACAACTCCACCAATACTTATGACTGAATATCATCTGGTTGATTTCTTTTCGAGTACTATGTACAAACTTAATGTTTTATCCGATATTGGTACTACTGTTGGAAGTGGATGGTATAAGCAAGGTGTGACTGTTCCAATTGGAGTTGATGCTGGAGGCGATGGCTTAGTTCTAAACACACTATCTGGATGGGATGGTGATGTTGAGTATGATGGAAACACTGCCCAAGTATTTGTTGATGGTCCTGTTACAGTTTCAGCAAAATTGGAGAAAAATTACACTCTTCTAATTGGTGTAATTGTTGTACCATTATTAGTTGGTGGGGTTGTTGTTGCTAAAAAATTCAAACGTTCTTCCCCTACTGTTGAAAAACCTGTAGAAAAAATTGTGGAAAGAATTATTGAAAGAGCAATAGAAACACCTGAACCTGTTTATTCTGATAAGTATGATGAAGAATTATCTTCTTACCTGTCAGAACAAATTAAGGCAAAATTGGATGAGATGCATTTATCTAAAATTATCTCTAATTCAAAATATTTGAAAATTTGTAAAATATAATATTTTGTTAAAGAATATGTCTGAAAAATTTAATATCTCAAATTCTTAAACAAAATAATTTAAAATCCGATGCGTTTCATTATGGTGGTGTTTGTATTTGTCCACTTTGCCCCGATTCTGGTCCGGTGCCAATAGCATTGATTGCACTTACTCTGTATCTATACTTAGTATCCGCACTCACTGTGTTGTCAGAATATGTGATACTTGCATCTGGACTAGTATCTGAATTAACTATTATCCATGGATTATTCCCAGTTGCTATCTTTCTTTCAATTTTATATCCTGTAATTGCAGAACCACCATCATCTAATGGTGCAGTCCATGAAATCTCGATTGAAGTATTGCTTATTGCAATTCCATTCACGTTAGTTGGTGCATCTGGAACCGTTACACCACCTCCCCCACCTTCACTGATACATGCATTACGTGAATTATTTGGCATCTCTCCTGGAGGACACTCACTTTGAACATCTCTTTGTATGGTAATTGCATCCAACCCTTCAGAGTCTGTAACATCATAGAAAATACTGAAAATATCTCCTATCTTATACCCTCCACCTTTGTTATCTGATACAACTATGTCGTTTGTAATATCTCCATCCTGTGTATCAAACGCGGTTGCTTTTGGATTTAGAATTTCATCCGCAATATATGCATCAACATTTGTCCATAGTATAACATCGGGATCATTATATGGTAACACTAAACTGATTACAGGTAATGTGTTTCCGCTTATTGATGCTACACTAATAGTTCTAGTTTCAAATTGTCCTACAGCACTTGCTGTTATCGTCCAAATTCCTGGCTCATTTGGTTTGAATGTGTATGGTTGTGTTTCAGCATTTGCAAATACCTTTGGATTACTTGGTCTTTCCACTTTTATTTTTATTTGGTCTGTTACATCATTACAATTGCTACCTATACCTGTGAATCCTTGTACTGTGAAATCTTGTTCTTCTGTACCTGTAACCACTGTGGATTCTCCATCTGTAATTCCTTC
>CAZQXU010000134.1:0-3142 GCA_964597385.1 uncultured Nitrosopumilaceae archaeon
TTTATCAATAATATAGATTGAGTTCAAGCTAGCTACAATTCCACATTTCAATTTAGGAATGAATTAAAACAATTTCAAAATTAGTATTTAACATAATCAGTTAAATCCAAATTTAATCAAAGGTTTTAATCAAAAATATTTTAGGGTATGCGAAGTTACATGAAATCTCTTCAAACAAAGAAACAAACAATTTCCTTAGGAGTTATTGCAGCAGCGGTTCCTGCAAGAATGTTGCCAATAATTGTAAAACTTGCAAATTTGAAAGTTTCCCCAACAGATAAAATGCCTGTACCAGGAAGAAATGACCAAAAAATGACTTCACATGTAACAAAATCAGTATGATTAGAAATTTCCCCTTTTGATCATACTGATAATTTTTTTAATTTCTTTTCAGATATTGCCAAATATTTAATTGAATATGACAAATAAGAAAATCAATGGATCTTAATGAAATACTCACAAAAGAGAGAGATGTTCTAAGAGATGAAAATATAGAATTAAGAAACAAGATAAAAGAGTTAGAATTGAAAATACAAGAATTACAGAAAAATAATAGATAATTTCAGTATCTACCACAAATAATCAATTGTGTGCAGTAAGGATCTCTTTTCTTTGTATTCTATTACCGATTGATGCATGTCATCTAGAATCTCTTCGTCCAAGTCATCTAACTTGTTAATTTTGAGTCCGAACTCACTTGCATTTTGAATGATTTCTGGAATCTTCAATTAAAAAAATGCTCAAAAATTATAGATTTAAAGTTGTTTATCAGATACGATCATCAGAGTTGTAATTTGATTAAAAGTGTTTGAAAAATTATTTTACAGATCCATATTTTGATCTAATTTCAGACCCTTGTATCTATTTCTTATAGTTACTTCAGTCACACTAGCAGCTTCGGCAATATCACGTTGAGTAATGTCTTCACCATTTTTGACACATGCCAGATACAGGGCAGCAGCTGCTAATCCCATTGGATCTTTTCCTGCAGATTCTTCATGTTCTTGAGATATTTTTAGAACTTTAGCAGCATAACGTTTTGTTTTTTCAGTAATTCCAATTCTACTTGCAATTCTTGCAACACATTGGATTGGATCAACTACTGGCATCTTTAGATCTAGTTCACGATGTAATAATCGATAACATCTTGCAATGTCTTTTTTCTTAAGATTTGCAGCTTCGCCAACGTCATTTAATGTTCTTGGTGTTTCAGTGTCTCTACATGCAGCATAAAGTGCAGATGCAATCATTGCAGAAATTGATCTTCCACGTACCAACTTTTTCTCAATTGCTTTTCGGTAAATGTAAGCTGCCTTTTCAATTACAGCATCAGAGAGTGCAAGTTTATCTTTTAATCTGTTTAGTTCGCTTAATGCTTGTCTAAGATTTCTATCGACTGACTCATGAACTTGACTTCGACTATCCCATGTTCTTAATCGTTCAATAGTACTTTTCATTGATGCAGTTAGAGGTTTACCAGATGCATCTTTATTCATAGGATTAATGATTGTAGATAGTCCCATGTCGTGCATTGTAAGAGATGTTGGAGCGCCAGCTCGAGCTTTGTTTCCATGTTCATCTTGTGTAAATGACCTCCATTCAGGTCCTGATTCTTGAGATTTTTCAGAAATAACATAGCCACATTTTCCGCAAAATCTTTCCCCAGTTACATCGTCAGTTAGTAATGCGTTTTTTGCGCATCGGGGACAATTATCGGCATTAACAGACTGTAAAACCATGATAGTATTCCTTATTGCTTCGATATAATAACTAGTAGGAAATAGGGAATTATTTATTTTTGCTTATTCGTAAGCCCGGTTCAAAAGATCGCATGATTTTAAAAATAAAAATCAGACAGAAACTAAATCATGATGCGTGTTTATCTCTAGGATCAAGTTTTAGGGATTTGTTAAAGCATTCAAGTGCTTCCTCATAACGACCTAGACTTCGTAAAGCTACGGCCTTAAAATTCCACAAGTCAGGATCATCTTGATTCAAAAGTAATGCTTGCTCAAAATAACCCAAAGACTCTTCAAAATTTCCAGAGTTTAAAGAGGCCTGACCTTTTAAAACAAGTTCCTTGATTTCCACTGTATCAAAAATACAACCTCTTTGTTTTAAGTTTGAACTGAAAGATTATCCCAAAACGTACCAAAAACTAAGAAAATTAAACATCTATTAAACAATTTAGCTAAAATTTAAATATATTTTTAGGATAAAGAAGATACTTGAATTTAGATAAAAACGATGAAAGAATTCTTAAAAATTTATTGGTAGATGCACGATTATCTGCAAGACAACTTGGGCTAAAACTGGGAATGTCAACTGTTACAATATTATCAAGAATTAAAAAACTGGAAAAAGAAAAAGTGATCAAAGGATATACAGCGTTAATAGACCATGAAAAATTAGGCTATACGTTAACTGCAGTAATTGAGATTATTGCAAAAAAAGACAAAATCATAGACATTGAGACTGAGCTAGCAAAGATAGAAAATGTATGTGGAGTGTATGACATTACAGGAAATACAGATACATTGGTTATTGCAAAATTCAAATCGCGCAACGAGCTAAGCGAGTTTGTAAAAGGGATAGCATCAATCCAAAATATAGAAAATACCATAACTCACGTAGTTCTAAATACTACAAAAGAAGACTTTAGACTAGCATAAAAAATGAAAAAAGCTAGCATCGTAATATCAAGCATAATTATCATATGCATGATTCAAAACGCATCTGCACAGATAGACAATTCAGAGAAAAAATTACAAATGGAATTAGAAATAACAGAGGAACAAAAAATAATTTTATTTTCAGGCTTTGCAATAGCAGTAATTGGGCTTTTCATATATCTTGCAAGAGATATCATTTTAAGGAAAAAAACCACGTATGACGACAAAGAATTTGATTCAAAGAACGACAAAACATACGAGAAATATCATTCTGACTGGTCTGATGATTATGAAGAGATAGGAACTAGAAAAAACTCAAGAGAAGACAAAGAATTCAGGAGATTGTTGCAAGACCCATCATTACCAGATTATTATAAAATATTAGAGGTATCACATAATGCTACACTTGAAGAGATAAAAAAACAATACAGAATAATGGCAAAAAAGATACATCCAGACAAAAATAAAGA
>CAZQXU010000135.1:0-3090 GCA_964597385.1 uncultured Nitrosopumilaceae archaeon
TCTTTTTGATTCTTTACAAAAATTTGCAGCCAGTAATACCCAGTCTGACTATCATCAATATGGATTTCAGTTATTTTCATAACAATATTTCTCAAATTACTATTTTAACATAGTTTGCAGTACAATAATGAGATTAACCAGTACACCCAAATTTTTTTGCCCAAAGTTCATCGGAGAACTCACTTTCAGAACAAAACAAAGTAGATATTTCGGCATTGCCTGATTCTAGGATTTTCTCATTAAGATTAACATCATTGCAATACACTACCGCAAGTGTTCTGCCATAGCTACCTTCTAGTTGCCCATCATCTTCATCAACTAAAACAGAAGAACCTACAGGACATATACTTGCAACAAAGTCTTTTGCAACCTTACCTTCCAAAGTATTTATCTCAGGAGCACTTGCTAATGCAAATCTTATAGATCTTTCATTAACCTTGATGGTATCACCGTCAATAATTTTTGTTACTTTACCAGAAAAGCAATCAGCATCACCAGTACATTTTTGAGTAGATGATTCAACGGGAGGAGGCGGAATTGTTTTAGAATCTATTTGTAATTTTTCTGAAATAATCTCAGTTACCTCAGATATTGGAATTTGTACTTTGACTTTTTCAGTATTTTGGTCAGATTCATAATATAAAAAAACTGCCAAAACTCCAAGTAGAACCATAAGGATAATTCCTAAAATTATGAAATTCAATGATCATACATAGCATTATACAAACTTAAGATAATGTTTGTGCGATATAAAATACAACCAAAAGAACCATTAAACAATATACATCTAAAGTATTTAGAATTATCATGAATCCATTATTTCAACTCAGTACAAGAAGTTATGATAAAGAGATCATTCTTGTTAAACAAGCATTAGCGGACTTGGAAAAAGAATGCGATGAAACTAATGGATACACAGTTGATGTACCCTTTGAGAAATTTGGATGGACATTTTTTAATATTCAAATTAGTGAAAAAATGGCAGAAAAAATTGAAAAATCAGGCATGATGAAAGGAGCTTTAGGGTTTAAAATCGGAGAGCAGATGACTAATTTCATAGGACATTATCTCGAAACCAAAGGAAGTAACGTGCGAATCAAAAAAATAGATTATTGATATTTAGGACCAAGCATCAATCCCTTTAGGATCTCTCTTTTTTCCCCATTTGTGTTCAATTTTCAGATGTGCCTCTAACTTATCAGGAGAATTAACAACCACATTACAAATAAGACAACGGTAATTCATAGAAATAAAATTAGAGAATTTTTAGATTAAAGGAAGTGGTTATAATGAAAAACTAGTTTTTACGTCTTCGATAAGGATTCTTTTCATAAAACTTTTCAACATTTTCATTCCATTGTTTGGATTCTGAAAGATGAGATCTTGGATGGGGTCTTTTTCCATTATTTGATAAAATATCACTGTGTTTATCATAGAAACTGTCAGTTTCATCAATCAAAACATCAAGAAAATCTGAAGCCTGTTTAGCCTCTTGACCATTTGGGTCTCGATGAGTCATAATTGAATTTGATAGTGTGTCAATTTTTGAAGTTTTAAGTTTGTATTCACTTAAAACTCGATGTTCAAAAGATATCATTTCAAAATACATTCAAATTCACTAGTGTATGTTCATTTCGGTTGATACAGATTATAAAATAAAATCATACCAAATAATTTCATTCAGTTTTATATTTTAAATTACATGTAGGACAAAACCAAGATACGGTTTCGCCATGTTCAAGAAAGATCATTCCAAAACATTTCGGACATTGACCAATATCATCACTCATTAATTTTCTAAATTAGGTAATCAAATTAAGTATTTCAAAAAAACAATATAACGAGGAATTGGAAAACTATAACAAATTTTGAGTGCTTCCACCCTTTTTTGTTTATTTCCTTACTGTCATTAACTATGACAGTTCCTCGCCATACATCATGTGCTTAAATGATATTAAAGTAATTCTACTAAATATTAGTACATTCATTTGAATAATATTAATTTATTTTAACAAATGTAAGTATACAGATAATACATAAAAAATTACATATTTTAATAAAATAATGATTAATAATTTGAATAAAATATAGATCATTTTAGAAATTTACAATTTAAACCTTAAATATTAAAAATTCTTATAATACATGATGTCGAAATCACTTTCGGCTGAATAAACTGCGTGACCCTGCAGAACAAAAAAAGGCAATCAGTCGTTTAACGAACTGACCACGAGAGGAAATCTCTCTATGTTCTGTAATTGAGGGTTACGCCTTTTTACTTTACCAACTAGTGCCAATTCAAAAGAATCGGAGCATATCTTAAATTTTAAAATGACATAATAGATAATGAGATTCAGGTCGCAGTTTGTATGTTTTCGTCCTAGCATACAAAGACTGGAATCTTTTTTAAAATAATATCAAATTAACACAAATGGTTTTTATTCAATAAATGCATAATAGATGTGGAAAGCTGACGCAGTATCCTAAGGTCAAATGCTTGGCATCAGTTTGCTGGTCTTTGCTTACTTGCATGGCTATGCAAAGGTTGATCCGCATTAGTCAGCTTCCAAATTATACCAGTTAATCAACAAAGCTAAGAAATTTTTTAATATTGATTAGAATTACAGAAAAACCCAAGGTTGTGATAAATATTACAGAGTCATTTTTAGATACCATAGATATTCTATTAAATTTACAAGTAGGCGATTTATCAAGACTAGAGCATGTAAAAAGGATGATACTTGAAAATAAACCGCTTTACACAAGTGATGAAAAATATGTTAAAAATCTAGCAGAAATATACATTAAAGATCATAAAATAGAAGAAATCAAATCGCCAAAACTAATCAATTGTCGCAACTGTAGTACCAGTATTGCTGAAGATGCCAAATTTTGCACTCTATGTGGGACTAGACAAGAAAGAACATTTCAAAATTATGACGTAAAGAAGATTATAAAAAAATACAATCCATTACAAATTATATCAAGACCAAATTCGTATCAAAGTCTTGCCATAGTTGGAGGACTAATGGCAATGATCCCAATATTATTTATCGTTGCAAGAATGGAGCCATTACTTGAGGCAATCAA
>CAZQXU010000136.1:0-3059 GCA_964597385.1 uncultured Nitrosopumilaceae archaeon
GATTTTGTTATTAAAGGAACAATAAATTGAGTGATTCAAAAAAATCTAAAGACGCGGAAGACATTTTGTCTGAATTTCACGACACTCATGTATCCTCAGAACCAGAACCTGCATTATCTTCACCAGAACCAGAACCTGCATTATCTTCACCAGAACCAGAACCTGCATTATCTTCCTCTCCAAACACGTCGTCAACTCAAAGTAAACATGATCCTGAAGAACGAGATGTAATTTTTGTTGGCAATAAACCAATAATGACATATGTCTCAGCCACTTTGACACAACTTTCAACAAGACATACAGTTACCATTAAAGCTAGAGGCAAAAAAATTACACAGGCTGTTGATGTATCTCAAATGATTGTTAAACGAATGAATACCGTTGGATATGTTATTAGTGACGTACGAATATTATCTGATTCACTTCTTTCTCAAGATGGTAAACTACGTAATGTTTCTACAATTGAAATTGACATTACAAAAAATTAAAACTATTAGAAAACTAATCTTAATATCCGCAAGTATTTCTGTTGTTATCTTGCTACTGGGATATGTCTTATCTTCTTGTGGGATACAACATATTTTAATTATTAATGATTTAAAATCATATGAATCATCTTTTGATCCAGAATTTTGTGATGGTTTAGTTGAAAAAATTAATTTGTTTAATGATGATTGTGAACCTAGAGTTGAAATTATAGATTGCGGCTAAATAATATCTGATATGAATGATATTCCAAAATAAATTAATATGCAACTTAAGACAATCATTAAAATTTTATAATTTCTACTAGAAAGAATTTTAATACTTTTAGATGCTAGATGTGCTATTGAATACAACCATGCAAAATCCATCCAAATATGTAAGACAAAAACAATTAGTATTCCTGTAAATGCCCATATTAGCATCGCATCTGAAATTAATTTAAAACCAATACCTACCCACCAAATAATAAAAAATGGATTTAATGCACTAAGGATAATCCCTGTAAGTACTGCTCCATGTTTTGGATTGAAATGTTTTGTATCTTTTCTTTGCAATGTTGTTTTAATCTGTAGTCCTGCAAAAGCAAAAAGTACTATTGCACCTAAAATGGAAATTACAGTTCTAAACTCTGGAAAAATTTCTAATGAAAATACTCCAATTCCTAACAAAATTACTAATGGTAGTTCTACCATTGTATGTCCTATTGCCATCTGTATTCCTGCTTTTCCACCACCACGCAAGCCTTGTGCTATGTTTGCTGCAAATAATGGTCCTGGGGCCATTACCCCTGATGCCGAAATCAGGATAACCGTTAATGCAAATTCTGGTATCTGATTCAATGATTTTCTAATGTTATTGGTTACGTTATAAAATAAACCTGATAGTGTTGTAATTTTGTTATCTGTAGATTGAATCTTTTATGTTTCGAGTTTCTTCATCTGTTTCTTTAATTGATAGTTCTGCTTTCTCTGCTTCTTTTTGTAATAATGGGATATCGCATGAAGTTCCAGGAATTAATTTTGCTATCCCCGTACATAATTCTGCACTTGATCTAAAATCAGGACCAGTTCCATCCGTTTGAAAAAGAACTACAATCACATCTTGATTTGTAATGCTACCTTCATTAAGTAACATCCCCGGAATTCCAGGAATTGTCCCATGCTGAAGAATTTTTAATCCTGATTTTTTTAATTTTTCTCTTGCAGAATCTGTATTTCCTACAGCAACCATTCCTCCTAGTCCTCCAAGAGATTTCACTGCCACGCTACTTACTACCAATTCTATTTTTTGTTTTTTTGCCCACTTGAGCATTGTCCTTGCAATAGATCTATGTAATGACTCGTGAATAGTAAGATATGATAAGAAAATAGATACTTTTAGATCATCATTGACAAAAATTCTTGTTGGGTAATTTGGTTTTCCTTCTTTAACAACACTGATAGTTGGAAAACTATCTGAATCAATAATTCCTGCTACGCTGAAATGTGATGTCTGAATCATTGATTCTGTTGCAATTGCACTGGCAAATCCCATTGAAGGAAATCCATCTATTAAATATCCTCCTTCTACATTAATTGGCCTTAATTCTTTGATTCTGATTTTAGAGTACAATGTGTTACATTGAGACTTGCTGAATAATAGTTTTTATCCGATTATTTTTTTAATTTTGAAATCAATGCGGCATAAATGAAAGGTAAAATTGTTGTGACTTCTGCATGAAGTGTGGATTGTCTTGCCTGTTGTGTGACTTTCCCCCATGAAATAGCTTCTCTTACTAATGCTCCGCTTAAACTGCCATCAAACTCTTGTGCAGTTGTGATATAAAATGCATAATCTAATCCATCTCTATATTGATTCCACCATAATGTATGGTGTTTTGAAATTCCTCCACCGATCATCAAAGCTCCTGATTTTTTTGCTTTGAATATTAATCCTGATAATAATTCTGAATCTGCTGTAATGTTTAATTTGAAATCATTATGTTTTTGTGTGAATAACCATATTTGGCTTCCTACCGCCCCATCCATAATTCCGGGTACTATCACATCGATGTTATTTTTGTAAGCCCAATACAGAAATGAATTTTCGCCTAAATGACTTCCAATCATCTTACATATTTCTGCTGTTGACATTTCTTTTACTCCTTTTTTGTATTCTTCTTCCAAAAATGACTGCATCTTTTCTTCAATGAGTGGACCGTAACTTTCCATTGGTACTAAAATATTTCCCAATCTGTGAATGTGTTGATCTGCCAATTCTCCGTCATCCATAGTGAATGAACCTTCTTTGTAATTTGAAAAATGTCTGGCAATATCGTGATCTAAAGCACCACAAGTTGTAATTACAACATCAAACCACTTGTTTTTTATCATATCTTTGATAATTCCTCTTAATCCTGTTGATATTATTGCTCCAACAAAGGACACAAACTTCAGACATTCTTTATCTGAAATCATAGTTGTTAAGATGTCAAGACCATCTGAGAGATTAACTGATTCAAATCCGCCTGATTTAGATATCTCCTCAAATATTTTTTCTATCGATGTGTTTGAATCTATTTGAATATCTTTTAC
>CAZQXU010000137.1:0-3014 GCA_964597385.1 uncultured Nitrosopumilaceae archaeon
TAATTGAGAATATTTTTAAAAATCCATCTTCAGATTTTTTTGATAAAACTACAGTAGATCAAGTCACAGATAAGAATCTCATTGTCATATCTGAAAAAGTTACACTTGGGATACTACTCGAGAAGTGGAAGCAAACAAGAAGAGCATTTTCCATAATACCAAATAGTTTAGGAGGGTATTCAGCAATATCTGGAAGAAAATTACTTGAAATCGGTGCAAACTGTACTACAGATATTACTATTTCAGAATTACCCAAAAAAGAAATTATCACATTTGACCACAATGACACACTAAAAGATATCATTCGCCTAATGCTTCAAAATAACACTAGAAAACTAATATTAAAAAATTCAAACATGTTCATCAGTGATCGTTTAATTATTCAAAGCATAGCACAAAAATTTGATTTTTTTAGAAATGTTAAATTTTTGGATCTAAAGTTTTCAGAATCAATTAATCTAGAAGAAGCAAAAAAAATTTCCAAAGACATGAATTTAGCAGAAGTATCAAAGATGATGTACGGAATGACCCACCCATACATAATTTTCCAGGATCAGGTGGTTACACCATTAGATATTTGCATGGCATTACAATCTGATAGAATTGAATTTTTAGGATAAGACCATACATTACAAAATTAGAAATCAGCGATTCAATATTAGATATTTTATGATACTTGATAAAATAATCAGTAACATAATAAATACAAAAATTATCTAATATCACTTCATATAAAAAATAAAACTTCAGAACGATATTATAATGATCTTACACGAATAGTATTTGTTGTGAAAATACTATTTTCTCCATTATTCAAAAAAGTACTGAGTTTTGTTACCTTTTCATTAATCGTGATATTTATTTTTGGGTTAGTAAACATTGAATATTCCTCATTAGGAATTTCTGAGCCATTATTTGCAATCACAGAACAGGTTATCATTATCTTTGATATTATTTTTTGGGCAATAGTAGGTCTTTTGACATTAGAACTGTCAATAGCATACCTGAAGATACGAAATACAAAATCATTTGTAAAAAAGTATTGGCTTGAAATAATTATGCTTGTACTTATGCCTGTTTTTGTGGGATTTAAAATATTGAAAATTAGTTTGAAAATCATAAAACAAGTCAAAATAGGAAAAACAGTGTTTAAATTATTTCAAAAAATGAAAAAATCTTAGTATAGAAGTAGTCATCAAAATAATTATGGTAGAAGAAACAGTAACTGAATTAGTCAATACTCAATTTATTCCGCTAAATCAACTAATAGCTACAGATTCTTCATTACAATTAGCTCTTGCGGTTCTAATTGGGGGTATTGTAGGAATCACAGTAGGACATTACAAATTCTCTCATTGGATTGAATCGACAAAATTTAGATACAAAAGAACCCATCTCGCACATATTATTCAAAGACTGGCTTTTCCATCTATTGTCATTATAGCGTTGATTTTTGGTACTCATTATATTCACACCTATGAATTGTTTACAAGTGATGTGTACATCAAGGCTGCTGAAGCAAGTCAAGAAATGACCCCAAGAGAATTTTTTTCTAAAATTCTTCAAAGTGGAACAATTCTTGTATCGGGATTCGTAATTGCAAAGTTTATTCCAGTGGTTTTAAGCAAACGTGAAAAATCAACTCTTGAACGTGAAGATTTTGAACGTTGGGTAGAAATGAGAGGTTTTGATGATGACGAAGATAATTTTTTTTACAAATTATACAAATGGAATCCTCCCGTATCACCTCCAAGAGAAATGTCTGAAGAACAATTTAAAAATTATTTAAAAACAGAGAAAGGAAAAAAAATTCTTGAAAGATATCGCACTAAAAGAGGTCTTATGATTGGTAGTTATTCCGAAAATGTCAAAAATCCATTTAACGAATGGAAAAAGAACGAACGGAAAAAATACGAAAAATATCTGGAATCATGTACTAGCGGAAGTAACCAAGCAGGACGTAAACTTCGACTCGGAGTAAAACCAGAAGAAGTATACACTATAGAAAATTGGAGATATATTAAACGACGAGAAAATTATCAATCAATAATTCCAGGCAGCACACAACCAGGACATTTAAAAGGAATTGCACAATTTGCCCCAAAATCCGTTAGAAATGTAATTTCAATTGGTTTATTCGTTTCATTAGTTTTAGGGATTGCTGCTTGGTGGGAAATCGATCTATTGCTTATTGCCACAGCCAGTGGGGGTTTATCCATAGCGGTGGGATTTGCTTTAAAAGAAACTATGGAAAACTATTTTTCATATTTACAAATTCGTAAAGAGGAAATTATTCAAGAAGGAGACAGAATAGAAATCGAAGGATATAATGGAATTGTGTATAAAATCACGCCAAGAGTTACCTACATCAAACACGGTTTAAACGAATCAATTGCAATTTTCCCAACTCATCAACTAATAACTTCAAAAATTGTAAATTATTCAAAGGATTTCAAAATTGTTCCTGCTAAAATAAAGATAGGAGTATCATACATACATGATCCTGAATATGTTACATCCATTTTAATAAAAATAGGCAAACGTATCATGAATGAGATAAAAGATGAAAGAGGACAACATATGGTTGTTCAAGAAAAATGTCCTTATCTCGAAGAAAATCTTCCAAGCTGTGGATGTGATAAAGACATTCTTGTAGATATAGAACAGCCTACAGTAAGATTTAGTGAGTTTGGGGATTCATCTCTGCAATTTGATTTATGGTTATTTGTAAGAGACTATACGTCTCAGTTCAAAGTAAAATCACATATGAGAATGATGATCTACCATGAATTCAAAAAATATGGCATCAAAATCCCATGGCCGGTGAAAACGGTTTATCAAGGAGATGAAGCTAAGGAACAAGAATTTGATAAAATGTTTGAAGCTTCTCGTCAAGAGGTTAAAAAAGAGTATGGACTTGGAGATTTGGGCAAAGCAGGTACGGATGATTAGAAATTTACCATTTTTTATAATTATAATTCAATATAAGTATGAAAGTATGAACGCCAGGTAAG
>CAZQXU010000138.1:0-2980 GCA_964597385.1 uncultured Nitrosopumilaceae archaeon
CCACCGTTACGAAAAAAATGATAGTAAACCAAGAAAAATTAATCAATTATGTCAACTAAACTTGTTAACCATCGATTATCCAACCAATTGAGAAAATAATTTCATTGGTTCATATTAAAAAAGTAGAGATCTTTGGTTTCAAATCATTTGGATTTAAAAACACTACAGTTATGTTTGAACCTGGATTGGTCTCAATCTCTGGTCCAAACGGTTCTGGAAAAAGCAACATTCTTGATGCAATAATTTTTGCACTAGGTGAAAATAAACCAAAAATGATGAGAGTAGATAAACTTCGATCACTTATTCATGATATTGAAGGTAATCGACATGGACCAAAAATGGCTCGTTCTAGTGTACATTTTGACAATTCCGACAGAAAAATTCCAGTAGATTCTGATTCAGTAGAAATTACTAGAGAGATGGATGATAAGGGTGAAAATAATTATTATCTAAATAAAAAACCAACTAATCGAAGTCAGATATTAGATCTATTGGATGTTGCAAATGCTGGATTGGGTCAGCTTAATGCAGTGCAACAAGGAACTGTTACTAGGATTTCTGAATTTACATCAGAAGAAAAGCGAAAAACTATTGAAGATTTAATCGGATTATCTTACTTTGATGAGAAAAAAACTGAAGCCATAAAACAACTTGATGATGCTGACAGACGATTAGAGATTGCACTAGCAAAAATGGGTGAAATTAAAAAAAGAATTGATGAGCTTGAAGAAGAAAGAAATCAAAAACTACGTCATGATATTCTTGAAAGAGAACTAAATCGTTACAAAGCTATTGCTGCCTCAAATAAATTACGCCTGATAATAAGTCAGAAAACCTCAAAAGAAGATACATTTAACAAAATTACTACAGAAATTAAGACATTTGATGATGAGAGAATTCAGATTAGAAATGAAATCAATGCTTTAGATGCTGAAAAATCAAAATTAATGACTGCAGCAAACGACTACAGTCAAGCTAAAGCCGCTATTGATTCAGAATTAAGTGCGGCAATGGAACAATATGAAATAGATAACAGCGCAATTGTTGCATCAAACAAACGTCTGCAACAAATTGAAATAAGAATTCCTGAAATTCAAAATGAAATAGAATTAATTAATCAAACTGGAAACGAAATCAAATCAAAAATTTTACAATGTCAAAAATCAATAAACGAAACTAACATAAAAAAGAACAAAATTAATGATGATTTAGAAATAATAGATTCTGAAAGAAATAAAATACTTACAGAACAATCTATTGCAGCATCTAAAAAATCTGAAATAGATAATAAGATAAAATTACTTTCTGATCAACTCAATGATGCAAAACTTAAACTATCAAAAGCAGAAAATGAAAAAGATGAATCGCAAATTAAAATTAAATCTAATTCTACAAGATTATCTGAATTGGAACAAGATGTCGTAAAGCTATCCGCTTTAAAATTAAGACTAGAAACTATAATTGATAATCATAATGCATCTATTTCTGAATTACAATCAAGAATCGCAAAATTAAATTCCAAAAAATCAAAAATAGTAAATGATATTGAAGAACTTGATTTAATTTTAGAAAAATCTAGTAAAGCTGCTGCTCAATATGAATCAAAAATTAAAACTGTGAAAGGAATAATGCATGAAGATTATACTGTTGCTAAACTGAAAGAAGATGCTGATAAGCTTGGCATTGAAGGTTTGGTTTATGAAATGATTTCTTGGGATAAACAATATGAGCGTGCAGTACTTGCTGTAAGCTCTGATTGGATTAAGGCGATTGTTGTACCTGACTTTGAAACACTACTTGGAATTGCCGAAGTTGCACGTTCAAAAAATTTACCAAAATTAAAAATAATACCACTTAATGCAATTCCAAAATTCAAATTAGATTTACCAAAAGACCCTGGTGTTATTGGTATACTCTCTGACTATGTGAAATGTGATCAATCCTATTCATCTCTCAAAACATTTCTTTTTGGAAATGTTGTTCTAGTTGATTCTAGGGACTCTGCATACAGGATCTCTAAACTTGGTCATAAGGCTGTAACTATGAATGGTGAATATTTTGAGGCTAAAGGAGGGGCCGTTATTATTGATATTAACTCAAAAATTTCTAAATTAACCAAAATTATCTCAATGAGTACTGATATTGATGGTTTACTCGAATCTATCGGCCTTCTTAAAAAATATGTTTTAAAGAAAAAACATTCCTTGAAGAAACTTGAAGACTCTGTTCAGAGTTATGCTAAGAGATTATCTCTTTCACAACAAGGTCTCGCATCTACTGATGAGAATTATTCCCACTTAAAATCAAGAATTTCATCTGCAATTAATATGAAGCAGCAATTAACTGAAAGAATTTCTGAATTAAATAAACGGCATGCTACTTTGCTAGTTGATGTTTCTTCAAATGAATCTCATATAGAGTCACTTATTTCAAGAATTACAATTGTCGAAGAAAATTATGCAAGTGGAGAGCAAACACGTATTGCAAATGAATTATCTAAAGCTAACGAAAAGAAATCTAATCTTGAAAAACTTTACACAACAATAATGAATGAATACCGTGATAAAGATTCACAATTGACAACATTACTAAATGAAGAAAATAGAAAACAATCTCAAATAAAAAGTCTTAATGATGAAATATCTTCATTAAATTCACAACATGAAGAATTAGAAAACAAAATTAAAGATTTAGAAATAAGAAAAGAATCTAAGACAAGCATACTTGTCACTCTCAGAGAAAAAGAACAAGAACTAATTTCTACTTCTGGTTCTTCTATTGGACAGCTTAAAGAATATGATGATAAATTAAAAATTCTTTCAGAAAAAGATAAAGAACTTACTAAAGAAATTAATTCCCTTGAAAGACAATCTGATTCTCTTACCCGTGATTTACATGATTTAAATGAAAATGAAATAAAACTAAATGCTATTTTGTCATCATTTGGATTTGATAAAAACATGGAGACATTTGATGTTGA
>CAZQXU010000139.1:0-2971 GCA_964597385.1 uncultured Nitrosopumilaceae archaeon
GAGATTGGCGGAGAACTATTTTCTGATGGTGGAATTGATGCTCTTGAAAATTTTTTCTTTGTGGTAAAAAATCGAATAATTCAAGAAATAGAAAAAGATCCATCTCCACTGCGTTCGCTGTGGAATGGACTATCTCCGGAATGGCATTACTAGTTTAACTTGTTAGTTTCTAGCCTCTACCGATTCTAAAAATAGCTGTACTGCATTTTGGGCAGGTGCCTTTTAGAGCTGGTTTGCCATTTTTCATGGTGTATGGTTTTGCGCCTTCGATGTCTCTTTTATCTCGGCACTTTACGCAATATCCTATTGTCATACCGTTAATAGGCACGTGGTTCTATTAGCGAGATCTTGTTAATTTTTTTTTACTATGAGGCAAACCTATGATCTTAATTTGTTCACAAACACTATTTCTTGCATTAGATAATATTCAAAGTTTGTAATTTACGTATGTGTTATTGTGATTAACTTGTTATTTTCAACGATACTTGGTTAGCTAATGCATCTAATCTCTGCCATGATTTAGTGCTTCCTTCTTCCGATACATCCCACACATAAATTTCTGCAGTATATTCCCCTGATGTTTTTGGTGCCCATGAGAGTGCTGGACTGAAAGTTTGTCCTGGATTAAGTAACCCGCTAATCCATCCTATTGTTATGATTACCCCATTTTGATTTTTAACTTGAACAATGTATACAAATTTTTGGGTTTTATCTTGATTGTTTTTAACATCAGCTGTGATCTGAACTTGTTGATTGACATTGATCTGATCTGATATTTTGGCACCAAATGAATTTACTAGTCTGGGGTTTGTGATATCCACTCTGTCTAATGGTTCTATTGCAAATGCCGGATTGATAAAAATTGTAAACGTTAGCAAAATTGAGAAAGTAACCCCTACTCGCTTTATCATAATTTTCTGGCAATTATTTTGTTAATAAAGCATTTCTACACTATTCTTGATTTGTTTGGTTTACTTTTTGTTATGTCTTATGTTTTTTATTATCTGATACTTTGAGTGGTTGTTTTATTTCTATAATTAGCGATTAAATCTTGATCCTATAGTAATCCCATCTCTCTGGATCAAATCTAGTGACAAACTCAGCACTTTCTTTATCCACTCTTGATTTTATTACGTCTCTTAAGGCAAAACTGGTGAGATACTTGTATTTTTTAGCATGAGCCTGCATGATAAACATATGGCGCATTTCGCTTCCGCCTTTTAATCCCCAGTATCCCATTTTTAATGCCAGAGGCTCTAAAAATATTGTATTGTTTAATCCGTAATTTTCATCTCTTATCTCTGGTCTTAATCTATAATTTTCCAAAGGACCACCCTTTGCAAATCCTACTATTTCTCCATTGCAATCATTTAATCTTAAAGTGTTGAGAATTATGTTTTGATCTTTTATTGATTCTTCAAAATTATCTTTTGCAAATTGTAATGGTTTTGGCAGTTCTAAAAATATTGAAAATAACGTCTTCATAAACTCCGGATCTTTTCTAGTATCTATCTTTTCAATCGTTGGAACTAATTTTAAATTATCATAAGTATAATTTGCTTGTATTGCGATCTCTTGTTGTCTAATATTCATAAATGCCAATACTGTATCAAAAAAATTCTTTCTCATGTTAGTTGGAAGTGATTCTAAAATGAATCTGCACATCTCAGTTTCTTTATTTAACAATTCTTCAAAATATGCTACAGAACTTCTTACAATGAGTGATGGTCTCCATGCTAAAGCATGTGCATTCATTTTTGCCATCTCCATAGCTTTTGAAAAATTTCCTAATGCATATCCACTAATTCTATCTACTACTGAAAGATACCATCCAAGATTCATAAAATGTTCTTGTTTTGATTGATTGTCTTTTGTTAATGGTGAATTTTTAAAACATTCTTTGATTTGTCTTTCTGCATTTTCCCTAAGTGTTCCACTCCATGGATATGTTGTTCTGAGAATTAACACCTTGATTATTTCAATGTCTAGCTTTGCATCATCTAATAGCTTTCTTAATTTTTTATCTGATGAAATAAATCTTAAAACATTTTCTTCGTGTGGTTTGTCTACGCTTTTTTGAGGATCAAAGTCATGAAATAAAGCTGCAGCATAAAGATATTTCAAATCTTCTTTGGCAAATCTTTTTGAGGAATTGTTTAGATTTGCAGATAACAGTGCAACATGGGTTACTTCTAACTCGTGATTGATATTGTGATAGCCATAGTAATCGCTTCCAAGCCCCTGTGTCTCAAATAACTCGATGGTATAGTCTAACATCTCAGTATAACAATCTTCATCCATGCCGCTTTCTACAATCAGGCTTAAAATCTCATTACGCATGGTGTGTGAGTTTACAAGCTCTTGCAATAGATATTGATTCTAATTGTTGTTTTTAAAGAATGCTCTAAGATAACTGGAAATCTCTTTTATCATTATAATGATTTTTGAAAAATCTTTATTTTTGCGAAAGACTCAATAGATTATCATTTTTTTTGATTTTATTGTCTGTTGACTTGAATTTGCTTGAATCTCTTATGAGAATTAATGAAAAACAGTCCCTTGACTATACCTTGCATATTGATAATGTGACATATGCCTTGACTGATGTATCTATTGTGAATTCACCTACTCCTGTTAATGCTCCTACCACTAGAGGTGGAGTTTATTTTTCAGATACATTTGCATACAAGATCAAAGGAACAATAAACGATCTAACAATAATCCCATTATTGTCAAAAACTATGCTAGGTCCAAATACGGAATTTCGTGAAATTAAAATTACTACTCAAATTACTCATGATGGCAAAAAATTATCTCTCTCGTTATTTACAAATCTGACAAATAGTGTTCAAAGCTCGTCTAAAATTGAATTAAATATGATTTTGGTAAAACTAGAATCTTCTTAATCTTTGTTTAGATGTATATCGTATTTTTTTCGTAACTCTTCGTTTGATAATATCTCATATGCCTT
>CAZQXU010000140.1:0-2904 GCA_964597385.1 uncultured Nitrosopumilaceae archaeon
TAGGAATTTCATCTGAACAATTAGAAAAAGATATGATTCAACAAAAACCATTTCTTTTGTTTGATCTTAGAACCAAAGAAAGTTTTGAAAAGTCACATGTGTCAGGTTCTGTTCATGCCGTATGTGATACTAATGCCAAAGAAAAGATATTGCCAAAAATTCCAAAAAATGCCAAAATTGTTTTGATATCGGAACCAGAAGAATATGCTAAAGAGATAGCACAGATGATGAAATCCTTTGGATTAGATGTTTATTTTTTAATTGGTGGTTTTTCTTCATGGAAAGGAGATATATCAAAAGGAGATACAGGTAAAACGATTTTGGCTGATAATCTTGCCCAAAAATTAGACAAGGTGTTCTTACTTGATGTCCGAGATAAAGATGAATATTCAGAATATCAAATTCCAGGAAGCACAAACATCCCATTGAATGAACTTTTTGATGCAAAAACTATCTCCAGCATTCCAAAAAACAAAGAAATTGTGACCATATGCCCACATGGAAATCGTGCGATGATTGCAAGTTTTGCTCTAGCAAGAGCAGGAATTGAATCAAAAATACTTGCAGGAGGGTTAGCTGGATGGAATCAAGTTCTCAAGCCCGTAACAGTAGTAAAAAAACCAGTACAAATTATTCAAGTACAAAAAATTGGAAAAGGATGCTTATCACATATTGTAGAATCTAACGGAGAAGCAATTGTAATTGATCCATTATATCCTTTTGAAAAATACATAGATATTGCAAAAGAACAAGGATTTCAAATAATCAAAGTAATAGACACACATCAACATGCAGATCATGTATCTGCAGCAAAAGATCTCGCCAAAGCATCGGGTGCAAAACTGTACCTCTCAAAATATGAAGGATATGTCTTTGATGCAAATTTTATTGGAGATGCAGAACAAATACAATTCGGAAAATCAATTCTTCGAATTATTCATACTCCGGGCCATACTCCTGGAAGTCTCAGCTATGTAGTAAATGAAAAATATGTTTTTACAGGTGACATATTGTTTGTAGAATCAATTGGAAGACCTGATCTTAGAGATAAAGTTGAAGAGTTTACAGATGATCTTTACAATACATTACACAATAAGCTACTGAAACTTCCACATAACACAATGGTGTTTCCAACACATCATAGTCAAGATGTAAAACCCATAGATGAAGCATTTTATTCTACAATAGAACAATCAAAAAAACTCCCATGGCTTGACATCCCAAAACAAGAGTTTATCAAAAAAGTAGTTTCAATAACGCTTCCAAGACCAATGAATTACCAAAAAATCATTTCCATAAATAAAGGAGAGTCGGAACTAAAAAAATCGGAAATTCCAGATTTGGAGATTGGTCCAAACAGATGCGCTATTGACACCGATTAAGTCCTAAAGCACTCTCATAAACTAACAAGAAATCATCGAATCATGATTATTAAATAACTTTTTTAAAATTTGACTTTAGAGAAGATTGGATACCATTGAATCAAACAAAACATGTGTTTAAAAAATAGAATTATGGCATCATCATGTGTTTACCCATCATCATGTTTTGCCATTGAGTGTTGTTTCCCATATAGTTCATCATTCCCTGATGTTGCATCATCATGTTAAGCATCTGTTGTTGATGCTGTGGATCATTCATCCAGTCATTCATCATTGGTTGCATCATCTGACCCATATGCTGTTGATTGTTCATCATAGTATTGTGCATCTGTGTCATGGCTTGCGGATCATTCATCATAGTATTCATCCATTGATTCATAGTATCAGGATTATTCATCATAGTTTGATGCCATTGGTTCATCATGGTAGGATCATTCATCATCTGCTGCATCTGCTGTGGTGTCATGTGCATATAGTTGATAGTGGATGTACTTTGAGAGATAGCATACCCAATGCCAATTCCTGCAATAAACACGCCAACTGCAATTCCAATTATTATAGATTGGCTTACCATAACACATCATAATAATTCTCAAATATATCAAATTGGACAAATTTCAGTTTTGATTCTCAGCACCCGAAAGTGAACAACAAGAATTTGTCAAGAGATTTGATCCAATCCTTAAAGTACATAGAATCTAAAATTTCATTTCTTTTGAATTTCTTTTAACATTGATTTTCTTACAAGAATTGGAATGCTATAATATGTTGCCAACGCTATTGCATCAGATGCCCTAAAATTTCTAAATACCAAGTCTTTTTTTCCAGTAAAATACAGATTTGCTCGAAAAATACCTCCACTTTCGTAGATTTTGACTTTGACTAAAAACAATTCATTTTCCTCGCAGATTTGTTCAATCAGACGATATATTGTAGGCGGATCATCACGTTTTTCCTCCAAAAAATTGTAAATAATATTTGCCACCTCAGATGAAAAACCAGACATTGTAAATTCAACTGATTCATCTTTGAATACAACAGCACCTGTATGAGAATCAATTATTCCAATCTGATCAATCTTTACTGTTTCATAATCTGGGTCAATGTCATCAATCTTCATAGATATTCATTCATAGTTTAGAATTCTTACATTAGGATTATTTTGATTTCTATTTTTAATAATCAAGATCATTTTTATAATTTAGTGATTTCAAAGATGAGAATCATCTTTACATAGATAAGTTATTTTATATTCAATTCATTGAGAGATTATGGCTATTTACAATCAAACATTAAAGGAATTATTGCCACTTTCTTTGAGTTCTACTCCTGCTGTAAGTATTCGTAAAGAGAACAAAATGTGGATAGCTACATGTATGTTAATGCATTATTTAGAATCTTTTACAGATTCCCTTGTCGTAACAGGAGAAGATGAAAAGCCAATAGGAGTTATTGGCGGCAGAGAAATAATTGAGAATATTTTTAAAAATCCATCTTCAGATTTTTTTGATAAAACTACAGT
>CAZQXU010000141.1:0-2888 GCA_964597385.1 uncultured Nitrosopumilaceae archaeon
TCAACTAGGCTCAGCTAATATTTTTCTTAACAAGAAAAATTTCAAGTGGTATGCAATAATTATTGTAGGCATGATTCTTTGGTATGTAGCTGAGCGTATGTGAAGATTCTATATAGATCACATCTATATACTTGAAAATGCTAGTATTATTATCGCGTGTTTAGGGTAACGCCGGACTAAATCTAGATAAGGTCCAAGAACAAACCCTTATTGGCGGTAAAGGTGAAAACCCTTAACGCCTCTTTAACTCAATTAAATAAAATTAATCTTTGATATTTCTTGATGAATCACGTTTATAGCTTTTCTGATACTATCTTTAGAATCTTCAATAACGATAATTATTCTTGAAGTTTCTTCTTGTGCATCCATATTCAAAATGTTTAGTCCTACCTCACCGATCTTTGCACTAGTTCGTGATGCTACCTGTTGTACTCTCCACATCTCATCTCCAATTAATGTGATCACTCCTCTATTGTATGTAATTGATGCAAGTGGATCAAATCCAAGAAAATATTTTTCATTTCTTTTAACGTAATCTGCATCTAAAAATAATATTCTTGAAAATTCAACACCATCTTTAGTAAACGGTGATAAAATTATGTATTCACTATAGCGTTTGTCTTTTTCTAATGATACTAGTAATTTTTGTGCTGCATTTGTTTCAATTTTAAAAATTGCACAATTTTCTTTTCCTGTTACGATCTTAATTGGATGACCATTTTTGCTATCTGGCACTCGTTTTATTGTAGTAGTTTTTGATGGTTCTTTCATATTTGTAACAATGATTGGCATGTCTACTCCGTTTTCTACAATCTCTTTAATTGCAATAGGATCCAAAATTTTCATTCCAAACATTCCTGCTAGTCTTGCTTCATTGTATGATAACTCATCTACTTCAGTCAACCCAGTTTCAACAATTTTTGGATCTGCAGACACTACAGAACTATCTTTTTCAAAATCTATTCTGGTTTCATATTTTTTATGAAATAGTATTCCAAGATCAGCTGCAGTTCTATCTGAACCCCCTCGCTCATACGTAGTAATTACCCCCTCTGGAGTTTTTCCTATAAATCCTCCAATTGTAACTACTTCGTTTTCGTTTACCAGTTCAGATGTTTTTCCAAGATTTTCTCTTGATTTAGATGCAAGAAAATTTGTTGATTCTATATTATGATCCGTTATTATTGGCCAGTCATCATAACTTACCGCATTTGATTTTATACCATTACTTTTAAGAATGTAATTCATTACATGTGAGATTAGAATTTCTCCTGAAAATGCTAATGATCGTGAACGCACTTCATTTGCAAATTCTTTTTTTAATAATGCTTCATCTAATGCCATTTCAGCTTTTTTTAAGAACAAATCTATGCTTTTTTGGCAATCTTCTTTATTTTCAGAATTTACAAATTTCATGATTTTTTCGTAACATGATTTTATAACATCCAGATTTGCTTTTTTACCATTTTCCACATTTCTTCCCTGTTCCAAGATTACATCTGTTAAGGAACATTTTTTTCCATTTTGAATTGTGAGTGGTGCTGAAAATACTGCAATAATTTTGGAATCTTTTTTTAAATCCTTAATTCTGTCTATGACTAATGGTATTGAAATACCATCAATACCGATAGCACTACCACCAAATTTGGCTACGACTAACTTTGTCATGATACTTTAACAAAAATAATTGGCTATCTATTAAGGATTGGATCAAGATTGTATCAATTTTTTGATTATGTTGTATGCATTACTTGCTCCACTAGTCTGTACTGGAGTTCTCTTCTGTTCTAGTTTTTCAATTATCAACTCGTCAATTTTGTAAATATCCTCAAAAACAAATCCTGCTTCTTTTGCGTTATCTTCTTGCTCAAAATGCCCCTTTATTGGAATAAAAATTCCAGGCGTACCATACACTTTTGATTCATCTATAGTGGATTTCCCTGCAAGCGATACTACCACATCAGCTGCAAAAATTATCTCATGTAGGTTATCTACAAATCCAAAATTTCTCACAGTTTCTCCAAATTTTTTATTCAAAGATGGACCTGAAACCACTACCACATCAATCTCATTTTTTATTTTTGAAATTGAGTCTATTGTTTTTTCAATTAGATACAAGCCTGCATCTGTCCCACCTACAGAAATGACTATGGTTTTTTTATCAAATGAAAACTTTTTTCGAAGTTCGTCTCTTGAAAAATTAGTTTGTCTTACAATTGGCCCGACTCTTTTGATATTTCCTTCATCAGGTCCATTTTCAGGAATAATTACAATATCACAATTTTTCATAATTTTCTGCATAGATTTATTCATCTTTTTTTCAATAAATGATGTTATTCCATTTACAAAATTTGTTTGTACAATATCTGTGATCAAAACTGTAGGTATTTTTTTATTTTGAGCTACAGTAAGCGAAGCAAAATCTTCATCACTTACAACTAATCTTGGTTTGTCTTTTTGTATAATTTCTTCAGAAATTTTTTTACATCTTTTATAATATTGATAATAATCCCAGAGCCATCTTGTTGAATTTTTTAGCTTTCCGTTTTCTATGATAAATGATGGAGGAGTATACACATCTTCAACTTTAAAATTTAAATTTTTTAGAATTTTTGCAGCTCCACTTCCTGTGATAAATTTAGTAGTAATGTTTTCAAAATTATTTGCAATTGCTATGTCTCTTGTAACATGACCTAATCCTATTGGACTAGAAAAAAAATCTAAATCTGTCATATTTGTATGAAATTCTGATCAAATTTCTAGATTATTACTTGTCTCAAAGTTTAAATGGTTTTTAACAAGGTAGGTTTTCGGGCTCATGGTCCAGATCGGTTATGACGTCGCCCTTACACGGCGAAAATCCAGGGTTCAAATCCCTGTGGGCCCAT
>CAZQXU010000142.1:0-2868 GCA_964597385.1 uncultured Nitrosopumilaceae archaeon
ATGAGATGAAAAAAACAATTCAAAAAATGCAATCAAAAAGAAAAATTGATGTAACATGTCAAATTATTACTTGTGTATCTCATGATGCAGAAGCTGCAATAAATCGTGCTAAACAAACTCTGGCATTTTACATCTCAGTTGGAAAAATTTACCGCGAATTTTTATCAAGAAATGGATTTGAGAGCGAAACTAGGAATGTGTATGAGGAGTTTAAAAAATCAGGATTTAAAACAAATCATGAATTAATATCAGATAATATGCTAAAATCATTAACAATTGCAGGTACTCCTGATCAATGTATTTCACAACTACAAAAATTCAGAGATACCGGAATTGATTTACCAACAATACAATTCAACCCCGTTGGTAATGTTATTGATTCTTTTAAATTATTTACAACTACATTTTCAGAGGAAAAATAATGCCCAAGGTAGGAATCGCATCATTTGGATTAACAAAATTCTCAAAAGAAGATTCAAAGATTGAATCAGTACTTTTACATTCTACAAAAAAACTATTTGATGCCACTCCCAATTTGGGCAAAAATGATATTGACGCAGTACTGGTTTCTACCAATAATAACTCAAAATACCTATCTGCGGTTTTATCAGAAATGTCTGGAATTGAGCCTAAAATTGCCCATTCCGTGGAAAGCTTGTGCAATTCTGGAACAAATGCAATTGTATCTGCATACTCTTACATCTCATCAGGACTGGCTGACGTGGTTTTAGTATGCGGTGCTGAAAGATATGATAGTCCTGGTCAAATTTTGGAGTGGGATAATTCAAGGGGCGAGTTTAAGCATCCTATCTTTTGGGCAAGTATCTTTACAAAAGCCTACAAAAGAGAATTTTTGATTACCGATGAAGATCTGGCAATTGTACCTGTCAAAAATCACAAACAATCAAAGAATAACCCAAATGCACTTTCTGAAAAAACATACTCGTTAGATGAAGTAATAAATTCTAAAAAATTAACTGATGATCTTAGGTTGCATGATTGCTCAAGACCTTGTACTGGAGGTGCATCAGTTTTACTTGCATCAGAACATGCATGTAAAAAATATACAGATACGCCCATATGGATTTCAGGGATTGGGCAAAAAACAACTTCAGCTGGATTTACAAAAAATATAACATTTAGTTCAATGGAATCATCAAGAATTGCTGCAACATCGGCATTTCAAATGTCAAAACGAAATGTAAGCGATGTAGATGTAGCAGAAGTTCACGATGCATTTTCTGTTTGTGAACCGATGGCTTTGGAATCACTAGGTTTTACAGATAAAGGAAAAGGAATGGATTTGATAAAGGAACTTCATACAACAGACAATTTTAAAATAAATCCACGAGGTGGCTTGATTGGAGCAGGGCATCCATTAGGTGCAACAGGGATAGCCCAAACAATTGAAATAACACAACAATTGCAATCGTCTGCTGATAAAAGACAGGTAAGCAATGCAAAGATAGGTCTAGTTCACAACATGTCTGCAGCGTCAACATCTTCGACTGTGCTGGTATTGGAAAGATGAATTTTGATGCTGAATTAGAAAATGGAAATTTTATGGTAGCAGAATGCAAACATTGTCAAAACATTGTATGGCCGCCGTCTGATTTTTGCAACAAGTGTTTTAGGAATGTTTCATGGCGAAAGGGATCTCATGAGGGTAAAATCATAGAATTTTCAAGGAAAGATGATTCTTATTTTTGCCTAATCGAAATAGAAGACAGCATCCGAATAATCGGAAAATTATCTAAAGGAATTCCTATCGAAGGCCAACAAGTCAAGATAGAAAAATGCGGAATTGAAAACAATAATTATAATTTTGAAATTTCTTTAGTGTAATCAATTGAATTTTGTATAGATATACGGAGTGTCAGACATCTGATCAAAAGTCCAAATTGTTGGGAGTACAACTGTTTTAATTACTTGTAAACAGTGGCTGTCAATCAATGAACTCCAACCTCCTACAGACTGGTTTCCAGAAAGTTGTCTTTTTGAGTGTGTTCCTGCAAAAACAATACATGTATTTTTTTTAAGATTCGTATTTGATATTTTATCAATGATATTTTTTGCTAACACATCACCTCCCATTTGAGGTAATCCCCCGATAAAAAATACGGGAAAAGACAAATTTAATGTAGAATAATCAAATTCGATTGCATCTGCACATATTGGATTGAAATTAATGGTTGTTGAAGATAAAATATTATTTTGCAATTCCACCAACACATCATCAATTTCGATGCTAGTTGCTTGCAAGTCTAAAATTTTTGCACAATATGCAATCCTGCCATCCCCAGAACCAATGTCGACTAGTTCTTTGTAACCAAGATTTTTTGCAATTGATGCTGCAATGTATGCTGAAATAACCCATGTCGGATAAAACGGCTGACAGCTAGAACCGTGTTTGATACTATTAAGCCAATATTCGTTAATGTCTCCTTCATAAACGATACATAAAGTATCTGCAATTTTTTTTTCATAAGAATTGTGATAGATTGGATTTTTTTTAATAAATTCATGTAGTAATTTCAAATGAGATTCATTAATTGGAAAAAACTCTGAAGAACAACTAGGGATTATTTCTTGAATGTGAGCGTGGCCATCATATGTTTTTACAAATTCTTGTTTTAATGTGCCTAAATTTTCGGCAAGCCTATCCAGCATACAAATAACTCTAAAATGGGATTCTTAAACTCATTGTGACTCATCTAAAAATAAATCACTGTATCTCAAAATATGTGATGTTTACTAATTTTCAAATAATTTATCTAGTCATCTTATAATATGCGTGAAAATAATTAACGGTATGTTCCTTAATCTTTACGGAGTAATTTTACAATCAACCCAAAAAATTGATACTCC
>CAZQXU010000143.1:0-2859 GCA_964597385.1 uncultured Nitrosopumilaceae archaeon
AACCGTTTTCTCCTAAACTTCCCTATATCAAAAATTTATATCATAACTCAAAGCACTTTCTATTGTATTGACAGTAACTGATCTAAAACAATCGTATTCTGACTCAGCCACGCCTAAAATTAACTGGGCAAGGATTGAAGAAGCTGAAAATTTTGCAAATACTGTAAAATTATTCCGCCAAGGCAAATACGACGAAGACAGTTTTAGACGATATAGACTCCAACATGGAGCATATGGCACAAGAATGACTAATGATTATGCAATGGTCCGAATTAAATTACCTGCAGGAGAAATCTATCCTAATCAAATTGAAAAAATATCTCAACTAAGTGAACAATTTTCTATAGGCAGTGCTCATTTTTCTACTCGAGAAAATATCCAATTACACTGGGTAATACTAGAAGATGTTTCTGAAATTTTACGTGGATTGGCAGAAGTTGGTCTTACTTCTCGTGAAGCATGTGGTAATTCTGTAAGAAATGTAATGTGTAGCCCATTATCTGGAGTTTGTCCAGATGAAGAATTTGATTCAACCCCATACGCACTTGCAACTGCAAGATTCTTTTTGAGAAATCCAATGTCTCAAAATCTCCCAAGGAAGTTTAAATTCAATTTTACATGTTGTGAAAAACATGGCATGGTAAGAATGGTAGATGTTGGATTAATTCCACAAATTAGAGAATTAGATGGATCTATCCAAAAAGGATTTAAAATTTTTCTTGGTGGTGGATTAGGTAACAGATCATTTGTAGGTCATCAATTAGAAGAGTTTACTCCCGAAGAAGATCTTTTGTATACCTCAATTGCTGTTGTGAGAATTTTTGACAGACTTGGTGACAGAAAAAACATGGCTCGAAATAGAATGCGTTATCTTGTAAATGATATGGGTTGGGATAAATTCCAAAATTTGGTTCTAAAAGAACGAGCTATTGTGAGAGCAACTCAATCAGTTGTAACTAATCTTGAAGTAGATCATACCCCATCTGTAATTAAAAGACCAATCAAAATATCTGATGAAAGTGGAAGTCCTAATCCTGATGGTTATACAAGGTGGTTAAAGACAAATACACTAAAACAAAAACAATCCCCATACTATTCTGTGTTTATCACTTTGGAAGCTGGTGATATCACATCTAACCAATTATCTGAACTTGCAACCATTATTCGAGAATTTTCTTCAGAAGGGCACGCTAGAGCTGGTTTTGTTCAAAACATCGCTTTACGCTACGTTCATGAAGATGATTTGCCAAGATTGTATTCAAAATTACTTGCCGTTGGGTTGGCAAAATCTGGTGCATTAACTATGGCAGCACCAATAGGATGTTCTGGTACAACTTCATGTAATCTTGCATTGACTAATTCACATAGATTAGCAAAAGAGATTCAGAGAAAATTCCTTGAACTAAAATTAGATCAAGATGATGATTTACGTGATTCGTCAATTAAGATCAGTGGATGCCCAAACTCTTGTGGTCAACACGGAATTGCAACAATAGGTTTCTTTGGAGGTGGCGGTAGAGTTGGAAAAGAAATGTTCCCTAATTATCAGATGTCATTAGGTGGACGTTCTGATGGTGAAACAATGCTTGGAGTCACATGTCATAGAATACCAGCTAAACGCGTAATCCCAGTAATTTTAAAAATTATTGAATTGTTTAAACAAAACAAAAAATCTGACGATACTCTTAAAGATTGGATTCATAGAATTGTAAATGGAAAAGAAGATTCTGAAATAAAATCTGTTTTAGATATGAGAAAAGTTTTGGATTCATTAACAATTCCTCCAACTAAAGAAGATGATCCAGATTTTTACAATGACTTTGGAAGTGATTCAAGCTATCATACAAAAACAGGAAAAGGCGAATGTGCAGCATGAGCCAAGAAAAAACAATCAAGACAACAACTAATGTCGATTCACTAAGATCTGAAATAAGGGATAAAAGTGTCAGGGTTATTGATGTACGAAGAGAAGATGATTACAAACAAAGTCATATTCCGACCGCAGTTAATCTTCCACTAGCAAATTTATTATCTGATGATAGTCCGGAACGTGTTTTAAAACTTGTAAATTCAATGGGCATAGACGATGAAACTCCAGTAGTTGTTTATGATGATACATTTGGTGCACTTGCGTCTAGAGTTGCTTGGACTTTGGAATATGTTGGTCATTCTGAGGTGTCTTTACTTGAAACAACTTTTAGTACTTGGAAATCTCTAGGTTTGGAAAATGATAATCAAGTACCCAATATACAAAGCAAAGAACATTCTCTTCATTTAAGACCTGAAATTTTAGCTACTTCTGATTATTTAGAAAAATCTAAGGATAACTCAGATGTGATTCTTATTGATAATAGGGAGAGGCTAAACTACCTTGAACAACATATTCCAGGAGCAATTAATCTTCCATATAGAACACTTGCAACTCAAGATAAAATTTTACGCCCTAAGGACGATATGAAACGACTTTTAGATAACCGTAGAATTTCAGGTAATTCAGAAATAATTACTTACTGTGGTAGTGTGGGAACTCTTTCTGGTTTGGCGTATTATGCATTAAAATCTGTGGGCTTGCCCAATGTCAAATTGTATGTACGCTCATTTAAAGAATGGAAAGGTCTTGAAAAACCAATAGTAAAACAACAAGATGCTCACTATTGGGATTTATCTGCAGAATGATTAAGCTATTTCGTTTCTAAGTTTTTTGGTAATTGTCACTTCTATATTATCAAAAAGGTTTAGCATTTTTGTTTTATTTTCAATAAGATAGTCTGCTCCCCTGTCTTTTAATCTAATTTTCCATAATCTTATTTCTCTATGCTCTTCAAAGAATTGTTCAATCATTTGCTCTCCTGATTTTGT
>CAZQXU010000144.1:0-2851 GCA_964597385.1 uncultured Nitrosopumilaceae archaeon
AAACCACTTCATGTCTCAATTAAACCTTAAAGGATATTTTACTGCTTTTGTATTTGTCGATGGAGTATTTTTCATCAGTAAACTTCTTTAATCCTAATTTCTTGCTCTCTGAAATTTGGCTAAATCTGCCTTTGTAGTGACGTTTTGATATTGTCTAATTCTTTCAGCAATCAATCTATACAGTGTTCTAAATTGATCTTTGGTCTTATCTGATAAGAAATCAGTCTCTTCTAAAGTAATTTTTTCACAAATATACCTAGTAATCTCTTCATTATCAAACTGACCCCAATCATCATCATTATGTTCTTCCCATATTTTTCTTAAATTCTCTAAAACCCCTTTCTTTCCCTTCGAAGTTACATCAAGTGGTTTAAGATTAGAATATCCTTCTTTTCTTAATCTGATCTCATAAGTTTGATTGACTGCATGAAGATAATCTTCTAGAACAATATAATCTTCAATTGATTCCAAGTTTTTACCATCTCTCTCAAAAAGTATTGTCTGTATTGGTGAAAAATCATTTGATGTTAGTTGAGCTGAAATCTGTTTGGATTCATCTGAATCATCCAATAAAATAAATGTCCTATATCCATGATTTCTGTAAAATATTGCTAGAGGTAATACTGAATTTTTATTATATGCAGCTACTACATTAAGTGGATTCATTGATATGTTTGGATCCTGTAAAAATTTATCAAAAGCATTAAGATACATTGCATCTGACATAGTCTCAACAATAATTACTGGTCTTGAGTTAGTTCCAATTTCTCTATCTACAATCGATTCAACTAACCCTCTTGATAATCCGTATAAAATAGGAGTTAGTGTTTTATCATCAGCATTCCAATAATCATAAAAAATTTTGCTAAGGTGTTTTCTTTTATCTAATTCTACAACCAACAAGTTTCCTGGAGTATAATCAAAAATCATAAATGGTGAATGTGTTGCATACAAAACCTGATTTGAGCCTGCAAGGTTCTTTAACAAATCTGAAATTCCTCTTTGTTGAGTAGGATGAAGATTTCTTGCTGGTTCATCGAGAAGTAATATTGCTTCTTTAAGTTCTGCCCTTTGTGTCTCTGCTGCAAAATTTACAATAAAAGAAAATGTCCATTTGAAACCTTCTGCTCTTCGATTCAGTAGTCCTGTATTGGTAACTGTTCCATCACGATGAATATCTGAAATTACCACACTCATGATATTTCCTGGATTATATCTTAATTCAACATGGATTGGGTCTCCTTTCCATGCTGGATTTAATTTCTTAGTTAATCTATTACTTGCTGTATTCAATAATTTGATACATTTTGATGGAGTTTCTTTTACTTCGTCTAATGCTTTAATGTCTAATTCTGCCAAATAGAAAAGATTTCTTACTGTTTCTGCCTTGTCAAATTCTTCAATAAACTCTATTGAGCTTGCCCTGACTCCCTTTTCTTCTCTAAGATATTCGTTGAGATTGATATTGCCATAGATTTTTTTATAATCAGAAAAATAAACAAATCGAGGATGTAATTCAGAAGCAATGAAATTCTCTAAAGCTGATTTTTCACTACTGCCACTAAGAAGTTTATGATACTGATTTTCTGGATTATGGTATATTTTTTGCCATTCTTCTATCACTTTAGGTTCTTGAACAGCTATTACGTGAAATTGATTACTAAATTCAGCCATTCCACTATTGAATATATGCTGATTTTTTGGTGGAGGACCATCAAATAATTCAGTATTGATTTGAATTTTAAGATGATTTGGTATGGTATCTAAAAAATTCTTAATCTGTCTTGAAAAATTTTCCCAAGAGTTTATTTCATTATTTCGTTCATCACTGATCTGAATGTCTTCAAACTCGTATTGGACTCTGGGAATTTTATTTGTTCTAAATAATTTTATTTTTCTTATATCTGGTAAACCTGGAAATGCTTCTTTGATTAATTTAATCTCATTTGAACTCAATTCAAATTCTCCTTCAGCTAGTGTAACTTCTCCTTTGAGCTCTTCTGATAATTCATCACAAAGATCTAAATCCGAAATTTTTTCATCTTTATTTAATAATGTTAATGCTTGTAAAATTGTTGTTTTTCCACTTTCATTTCTTCCAACAAATGCTGCTAAATCTCCAACAGTAATTTCGCCAGAATCATGAATGCAACGATATGCTCTAACTCTAAATTTTCTAAGTCGCATCTAGCAATATTTAGTCGGGTCCGATTTAACTCATTCGTCAAATTCATCATGCGTATTGGAATTTTGCTAAATAGATATAAGGGATTTGTAGGTGAAAAACGAAATGGCAACAAGTTTAGTATATGTTGTATTTGTTTTGCCCATTGTACTTTCAATTGCTTTTGGTACTGTTGTTTTGGCTGATGTTCTTCAATCACCGGATCGTGAACTCAACATGTGGCCCATGGGTAATTCTGAAACCATGAAAAATGATGAAGATATATCCATTATTGGATTAGAAAATCAATATTCTATTTCATCCCCTATTCAAATTCAAGTAAAGGTTGATGATTCTCAGTTTGACTGTGGGGATCTGTATGTTACTGTTTATTCTGGAAAACACACTGTAGTTACACAAAGTGGATTTTTGAAACAATGTTTTAGTGAAAACAACGCTCTTTTACCTATTGATGATAATTTCTCTGAAATAATAGATAAACCTGGACAGTATGATCTAGTCGTGAAAATGACCGATCAGAATCAAAAGGATAGTATAACCACAAGTGGAAAATTTACCATTAAATAGGAATGAATTATTGTATGATTAGGAGTTATATTAAAAATTAAGGTGATTTGATGGCAAAAAAACAAGATAAAACATCTGATGTTCCTGCAAAAAAAGAAG
>CAZQXU010000145.1:0-2840 GCA_964597385.1 uncultured Nitrosopumilaceae archaeon
GATTTCATCAAAATTGGTTCTTTTTCTAATCTGATTTCTTGTCTTAATGCAAGTAATGATCTTGCTTGATGTCTAACTCGAGATAATTCAGTATGAGCTTTCCATAATTCTCTTTTTGATCTTAAACCAAAAGTTCCAAGAGTTTTTAATTCATCCATTTTTAATTCATAATTTAGTGGTCTTTTTGGTTTTCGCCACATACGTCTTGGATATTTAGGATCTCCCATTCAATTCACCTATTTCTTTTTCTCCGCAGGTGCTGCTTTCTTTTCTTCAGCTGGTTTAGCTGCTGCAGGTTTTGCTGCGGCTGCTGCAGGTTTTGCTGCGGCTGCTGCAGGTGCTGCTGCTGCGGCTGCTGCAGGTGCTGCTGCTGCGGCTGCTGCAGGTGCTGCTTTACCAGCTTTTGCAACTCCAACTGCTCCGCCTTTTCTACCTGTAGTTCTAGTACATTGTCCTCTGACTTTTAATCCATACATGTGACGATAACCTCTCCAACTGTTTGTGATTCTTTCTCTCTCAATATCATTTCTTAATGTAAAAGGAATATCTGATGTTAAAAGATGCATATTTGCTCCAGTTTCAATATCTTTTCTTCTGTTAAGAAACCATGCTGGAAAATTTCCTGCTATAGGATTAGTAATTAATTTTTCAATTGATTCAACATTGGCTTCAGAAAGAAAACCGATATTTGTATTAGTGTTAATTTTTAAAGTATCTAAAATTGCAGTAGCAAAATTATACCCAATTCCTTTAATCTGAGTTAATCCGACAATAGCCTTTTTAGCTCCTGGAATGTCGTTTCCTACAATCCTAACAATGTGTCTGTATTCTTGAGTACTCAAGTATTCAAAAATTCTTAGTTACCCCGATAAAAACCATGCTAGGCGTCAATTCAAAGCATTTCAAATAGGAATTGATTAGAATGTTCCTGATTTGTATCTCTTAAGGTCTATTTTGGCCACGATCTAATATGCACAGAATACTCAAATTTATCTAAAGTCTGAATCTTCTGTCCAGTCTTTACCGTGTACATTCCATTGACTACATTTACAGCACTTTTTCACTCCTCTTTGGGCATCGATTTCAATGCAGAAACAATGTTCTCCTTTTCCCGAAGGGTCTTTGAGACATAACTTTTGCATTATTTGCAATTATTTTTTTTATTAATTATCTTATTGGTATTCTAATGGCTATAATTTTGAATTAGATAAGTTATAAATTCACATAAACATTTAGGAATAAAATGGATGATGCATTTGATCGGGAAAAAGTAGTTGACTGTATGTTTGATCCTGTGACCTCATCTATTTTAGCTGATTTAGAAGATGGTGAAAAAGAATGTTCTTTCTTAGCGGAAAAATCATCTATTTCTGAAAGTGAGGTTTTGGAAAGACTTTCTTACTTAATTGAACAAGGGTTTATTTTTAAAAATTCAATTAATGG
The DNA here is from genome assembly GCA_964597385.1 of uncultured Nitrosopumilaceae archaeon. Taxonomy (GTDB): domain Archaea; phylum Thermoproteota; class Nitrososphaeria; order Nitrososphaerales; family Nitrosopumilaceae; genus Nitrosarchaeum. The sequence goes on from CAZQXU010000145.1 coordinate 1,444, forward strand.
AAAATCTATCTTTTCTGCAAATACTGAAAAATTAACTAAAATTGTAGAAAACAGTGATACCTTTAATGCAACAATTGAAGGCTTAGAAAAAATGGATAGCTATCTTAACTAAAAGATCTTTTACGATTTTTTATTGCATAAATTGGAACAATAATCATCCCAATTAATCCAATTATGAGAACATATAGAGAAATAAATCCTAATGATTTCTTACCTGCATCTGGCTCTGGTCCTATAACTCCAAAGATCTTAATTTCTTTATCATTTGTATTTTCAATAACTAATTTGTATATGCCCGGAGTAGTAATTTTGAACTGTCCTTCATAGTCTTCATCATCGATTGATTGCGATTCTATTTCAACATCAAATGGATCTAATATTTTCGCTTTAATTCCTTTAGAATCAAGTATTTGAATCGCATAAATTCCATTTTGTGCCTCCTTATTATCTAACTCAGCTAGAATTATCAAACTTTCTCCAATCTTAATTTGTCCTTCTCCTTTGATCAAATCCTCAAAAATTACTTGGTTCCCATAAAATGACAAAATTATTCCTGTACATACTATACCTCCCACAATCACAAAAAGAATACTAGTTCTTTGCATGTCCTGCTTGTGATATTCTTTAGTTTAAACCTAATTTTTTAATATTTGAATTTATTCTATAGCCAAAAATTAGATTAGGCTAAAAAAGTTAGCCTAGGCTAACTTTTAAATAAACAAATCATGCATGGTGGTTGTACTTGAAATTTAATCGAACGAAGATCATGCTATTGGTGATTTCTGTAGTTTTTGGAATTTCAATAATAATGATTTTTCCCGCAATATCTGAGGCTCAATCTGAACAGAAGACATTTGTTACTCATTCTGGTGCAGTTGTAAGGACATCTGGTGAAGTACTTGATCCACTTTACACTGTATCGTCTGTGGAGTTTGATCCAGATCAATATTTAAGAAATTTTGAGTATGGAAGGTTATCGGTATCTGAAACTGGACAAACAATCCGTGATTATACAATAATTGCAGAGGATGATAAGATTCAAGAAATCTCTCCTGGAATATTTTACAATGTTTGGACTTTTAATGGAACTGTTCCTGGTCCTACAATAAGAGCTACAGAAGGTGACCTTGTTAGAATTCATTTCATAAATAATGGTTCAAAAGAACATACTATACATTTTCATGGAATTCATCCAGCTGGAATGGACGGTGTTTTCGAACCTGTAGGTGGTAATGGCGGCCAATTTATTTATGAATTTGAAGCTGGCCCTGTTGGTGTTCATCCTTATCATTGTCATGTAATGCCGCTTGAAGAACACATAGTTCATGGTCTTTATGGTGTCTTCATTGTTGATCCTAAGGAAAAACGTTCACCTGCTGATGAAATGGTGATGGTCT
>CAZQXU010000146.1:0-2837 GCA_964597385.1 uncultured Nitrosopumilaceae archaeon
ACAGCAAGACCTGCAGTAACATATGTTTTACCTACATCAGTATCAGTTCCTGTGACAAAAAGAGAGTTAGGCAATAGTTTGGTTAATTATGAATAAACCATTAAATTTTTCTCTTCAAGCAAGCTGTGAATTTGATGTACAGAACGGTGTATGTCTTTTTCAAGCTTAGCGCCAACGCAGACTAATTTGCCTGAAGCAAAAATTAGAATCACAGTCTTTGGGTCAAGCATTCTATGAATTAATCCAGGAAATTGTTCTGGCTCATACATGCTTCTTGGCAATGTTCTTGCAGCTTGCTCTAAATTCACTCTGCCCCCTAGATTAATTGATGAAACAATATTTTGTATTGTAACTGTAGCATCGTTTTTAATTTTGATTTTACCCTTTCTTAATATTTCAACGACTTTAGATACTGCATCTTCTGCCAATTCTTGGGATTTTGCACCGGTACAAACCATCTTGCCAGAACTAAAAAGAAGTGTTGCAGTTTTTGGGTTTTTGAGTCTAAAGACTGCACCAGGAAATTGTTCTGGATGATATTCAACGTCAGGAAATTTTTTAGTGATATCTACAAGATCTAGTTTTTGGTCAATTGTTGCAGAAGCTACGACATTAACTATTGAGATTAATGGTTTTGTTTCTGTCATATTTTCTACTCTATGCTATAGATCAGTTTGGTCTAATCTTAAACCCTTGTATCTATTTCTTATTGTAACCTCAGTTACACTTGCAGCTTCGGCAATATCGCGTTGAGTCATATTTTCGCAATTACTTACGCATGACAGGTATAATGCAGCTGCTGCAAGACCCATTGGATCTTTTCCTGCAGATTCCTCATGTTCTTGCGCTGTTTTGAGAACTTTGACTGCAAAACGTTTTGTCTTTTCTGAAATTCCAAGCTTACTTGCAATTCTTGCAACACATTGGATTGGATCAACTACTGGCATCTTTAGATCTAGTTCACGATGTAATAATCGATAACATCTTGCAATGTCTTTTTTCTTAATATTTCCAGCATCAGAAACATCTTTTAGAGTTCTAGGGGTTTCAGTATCTCTGCATGCTGCATAAAGTGCAGAAGCAATAAGTGCTGAAATTGAACGACCTCTTACAAGTCCTTTCTCTAATGCTTTTCTGTAAATGTAAGCAGCTTTTTCAATTACAGCATCAGAGAGTGAAAGTTTGTCCTTTAATCTAGACAATTCACTTAATGCTTGTCTAAGATTTCTATCTGCAGATTCGTGAACTTTGCTTCGACTATCCCATGTTCTTAATCGCTCAATGGTACTCTTCATTGATGATGTAAGTGGTTTTCCAGAAGAGTCTCTGTTTATTGGATTGATAATTGTTGCAAGTCCTCTATCATGAATGGTAAGGGATGTTGGTGCACCAGTTCTAGTAGGATCTGCTCCACCTTCTTTTGAAAAAGATCTCCACTCAGGACCGGAATCTTGCAGTACTTCGGTAATTACATATCCACATTTTCCGCAAAATCTTTCTCCCGTTACATTGTCTGTCATCATTCCTTTTTTTCCGCAGCGACCACAAGTGGTGTCGGTATTGATAATTTGTTGAACCAAAAATAAGACCAATATAGTTCAATTTTGTTACTATATGAACCGGCCTATTTCAAGAATTTTTGATGAAATTAATCAATATCAAGCGTAATTGGAGCATATATGGAAATGTGAGTTGATTGTGGTATGCGTTAAGAACTGCTGAGTGAGAGTTGAGATACACATGAATTTTACCAAAAAAGATATGCTATTCATTGACAGATAATTTCACTTTTCTGTTTCCCGTCATACAATCCAATTATTCCCTGAACATCACATGGAGATATGTAAGGATAATTTGTCCTAATTTCAGGATACATCAAGTCATCGGGGTTTTGCGAATGTGCAAGACCCAAAGCATGACCTAATTCGTGTCGCAGTATTGTTTTTAATTCCTCTGAGGAAAGTCTGTCCACTGAATAAATTGTAATTTGTGATTTTAAAATCTGATGATTTGCTTCATCTACCTGTGATTTTGTATATCCTGAATATCCATCCCCACTACTTTGTGTTGTTAATCGTATTGTAATGTGACCTGATCCTGTATCTGTAATTATTGAATGATAGTGTATCGGTATTGGGAATTTTGTATTGTATGAAGATTTTTCCAATGCCCCATACCATCCCTTGTAATACGTTTCTTCCCCAAGATTTACTGTTTCAGTGGAAAATACTACATCGTTTATCATGTCTAGTTGCTTTTGTGTTATGTTTGGCGAATCCACAACATGAATGTGAAAAGAATCATCAGGTTCAATCTTCCACGATACAAACGTGTTTATTTTTTCTCCTTTGAGGTTTTCAATTACATATCCACTTGAAAGTATCGCTGGTTGTTCAATTTCCGTGATCTTGTTTTGGTGTGTTGGAATATTGTTTGTAATAATTAACAATATGATTACCATGATAGTTATCACAGTTCCAATCATTACTGTTGATTTTGTATTGATTGTCTTGATGATTCTTTTTTGAACTACATCTATTGATTTTATCTCCTCTTCGAGTTTGGAAATTCTGTCTGGTGATTCATCATCATCAAGTTTAGGTATTTTTTTCAGTGGATCATTTTCATTAGCGTTGTGCACCATTATCATATGTACTACTGTTATTTATCCCATTTTTGGGAATTTCTATTCATACATTAAGCAAATATTGTCATATGAAAAAATTACAACTCTTAAGGATGTTTTGAAGTTTTACTCATTTTGTTTAACCATGAATTTTATCTGTCCTATCTCTACGCCATTGTATTTTGTAATTATGACATAGTTACCTTCAAGC
>CAZQXU010000147.1:0-2834 GCA_964597385.1 uncultured Nitrosopumilaceae archaeon
TCTGATGATAACAAAAGCTTTACGCTGATTTTATTTGACTATTTTTGGTAAAAAATTTTCAATTAAACTGGCAAAGTTACCTTGCCTTTGTATTCTGGGATGTTATCTTTTTGAAATGATTGTTCCAAGATTTCTTTTTGGGTTTTTGTTACTCCTTGCACAATTGTTTTAGAAATACCATATTTATCAACTAAGGCAAGAATATATCCGCTATTATCTGTCAATACAAATCCTGCAGATTCATCAACAAATGCATAAAGATTTTCCTCGCCTACTGGATCCCATACATTTGTTTTGTTATCTCTTAATGCCAATGCTGGCATTGCCTTTCCATTAGTTAGTTTGTTAAGGTATTCTCTGGCTTCAGCTACTCTTTTTTGCCCTGTTTTTAAGGCTTGAAAATATTGCACGATTCAAAGAAGATTTGATTGTTATAAAAACAATATCTCAAAAGACTGTTATATCTTCTTAATTTAATAGAATCATGCCTCTTACAAACAATGTAATTATAAAATTAAATGAAATTACCACATTAGTTGAGGATAAAAATAATCTAAAAGAGCAAGACATAGAAGAGATAAAATCAATTTTTAAAATTATTCTAAAGAGCGGTGAAAGATACGATGTTGATGATATTGAATCATGGTTTGAAAATGAGGGTAGTTGGACAAATAAACAAACAAGAGTTAGAGTGATCAATCTTTCTCACTATGTTCAAGATAAATTTGAACAAACAGCAAGTCTAAGAATTATTTCAGATGATTAATGTTTTAAAATTTATTTCAAATTTCTAATTGTTCTAATAGTTGTCCCACAATTTTTGCATTCTCTTCTCGTTCATTTAGAATTTTTTCTAGTCTTTCTTTTTTTGATTTATCTTCAGATGAGATAATTTGAAAATATTCATCATCAAGATCATTATTTGCTTGTAATCGTTTAATTACTTCAAAAAGTATTCCTATGATTTGTTTTTGTGCTTCAATTAATTCATCTTTGTTTTTTTCAGACATGTCTTTATTTTGTTACTATTTTTTTAAATATCTCAATTAACTTTGGATCTGTGATTTCATTTTTTGCAGTATTAAAAAATGAATCCAATAAATCATCAGAATGTCCTTCATTTGAATAGACTTTTGCCTGTAACGCCATTTCTAATTTGTCTATCTGATGAACTAATTGAGATTCTTTAGAGTGATTTAATTGATATTCTGTCCACAGAACACCGTATTGTTTTTGTAATCTGTTTGGTAAATTACTAAGAATTTTTTTCATTGCATTATTTTCTAATTCTGTTTTTCTTTGTATTGACATTTTTTCAGGAGTAATATCTCCAATTATAGATTCTGCTATGTCGTGTAAAAGAATGATTTTTAAAATTTTTTCTGTGTCATATCCTTCTAAATCTGAAAAGATCATTCCAATGATTGCCATTGAAAAAGTATGGTCAGCTACCGATTCTGGATTATTAATCAATAATTTGTCAATCCATCCCTGACGAGGAATTTTTTTTAATTTTACAGATGTGTTTAGAAAATCAATGATCAAGGCTTTGAAACTGGTAGATATGATGGTAGATCTTAAGATCTGCAATAGTAATTTGAATTATCTTGTAATTATTTTGAAATATTGAATTATGATATGTAAAAAATCTGTACATGATTGTATTTACAGGCATTCCATAATAAATAATTCGAACAACATAATAGTTTAATCTATTTTCCATACATTGTTGAAAATATATACAAAGACAGGTGATGATGGAACTACCGGATTACAAGGTAATTCGAGAGTATCAAAATCAAATCCTAGAATTATAGCGTACGGTGCAATTGATGAAACAAATGCATTGTTAGGCATTATACAATCTTATGAAATTGATGCAGATATTGCCACTTTATTAAATTTGATTCAAAATGAATTGTTCATAATTGGGGCTGATCTTTCTAATCCAAAATTAGAAGATAAAAAAAATAGAGTCACTACAGATATGATATCGAATTTAGAAAAAAATATTGATAAATATGAATCTGAATTGACTCCTTTAACTAATTTTATCTTACCTGGTGGAACAATTTTGGCATCACAATTGCATCATATTAGAACTGTAACCCGAAGAGCTGAAACATTCATTATAATGTTAAGTGAAGAAGAAAAAATTAATGATGATTGTATCAAATATGTAAATCGATTATCTGATCTTTTTTTTGTGTTAGGTCGTGTTTTAAATAAAAGAAGTGGAAAAAAAGATATAATTTGGAAAGTCTGATTTGTAATTATTTAATGATTAATGTTTTTATTTATCATTAAATCCTTAACAGTAACTCTGAATTGTTTAAAATTGCTACGCTGGTCTTAAAATCCTCATGAAAAATTCGATGTCCTTATTTCTTACCTCTTTCATAATATGTTGAAGTTAAATGGGTAAAAATTATGTCGAAAAGACAATGAAAAAAATGTTGATAGAGGAACAAGAAAAATTAGAAAAGGAAATACAAGAAGCAGTTCAAAATAAACTAAAAAAATTATCTTCTGATTAAATTTACATTCTATTGATTTTAGTTTTTCTTGTTAAATTGTTTAATTTTTGATCATCTAATCATAATCTTGTGTATTTTTACTATGTTTTAGCAATAAAGACAACTTTTAATTCCTCAAGCTAAAGCAATTTTGTTGTGCCAGCGTAGCTCAGCCTGGGAGAGCACTCGGCTGAAGACCGGGCCGTCGGGCGTTCAAATCCCCCCGCTGGCATTTTTCAAACATCTTATTTTGATGTTTTATTAAGCTTCTAAAATATGTAAACCGTCAACATCTAGTCTAATTGGATGAATCTGTTG
>CAZQXU010000148.1:0-2817 GCA_964597385.1 uncultured Nitrosopumilaceae archaeon
ACATCTGCGTTAACATCTGCGTTAACATCTGCGTTAACATCTGTTTGAGCAAATACTCCAGTTGTAGGAGATATTGCAACTGCCATTATGATTGCCAGTGCTGAAAACAATTTCACGTATTTCATTACAGCATAATTTGTTAAATTATATTAAGTAATTTCGAAGCTTTCTTACTGATGATTTATCGGTGTCAGATTTTTTATATACACTAATTTAAAAAATAAAGAGAGCATAACAACTAAAAAATAATTCCCAAAAACTAATCCAAATGCTCCAAACCAAACAAGGTCATGAGGGTATTCAGAAAAATTATTTAAAAATAATATCTCGCTTGTAACATAAGAAATTGCCACAGCGATGGCCACACAGATAAATAAGAATCCAAAAATTCGTCGAATTTCGCATGGAGTAGATTCCACATCACCTAATTAAGTAAGCATAATTTATTGATTGTTTGTAAAGGTGAGATTATAAAATCGGTTAATTAAAAACAAAATTTACAACCGAGTCATTCAAGATATTAGCAGATTATTGTTTTAATGGAAGTTTAATTGTGAATGTTGTAGGATTATTCGTTACGGAAATTGTTCCATTATGATGTTCAATTATGGATTTACAACTAACTAACCCCAATCCAATACCAGTATCTTTAGTGGTAAATAACGGATTAAATATTTTAGACATATTTTCTTTTGATATTCCAGGTCCAGTATCAACAAATTCTATTATCAAATTGTTCTTTTTGACTTCAAAATTAACTACAATGTTTCCTTTTCCATTCATAGCCTGAATTGAGTTAGTAATGAGATTACTAAAAACTACAATCATTTGAGATGAATCGCATTCAATTTTTAAATCAGTTTTTTGAACATTTATCTTAACTTCATTAGGTATTGGAGTAGTTTTGATGGCTTCATCAAATAGCGAAGCTAACGGATGTAAAGCAATAGTTTTTGGCTTGGCTTTGACAAAATCCATTACAGTTTTTAATTGAAACATAATTCTTTCAGTAGAATCTAAAATTGAATCTACATGTTTAGAAATTTTTTCATTTGGTTTTTCTTTTAAATCTAATTGTATCAGTTGAGCCCATGAGATGATTGCAGTCAATGGATTACGGATATCATGTACTAATCTTGCTGAAAGTTCACCAATAGATATCATTTTTTCTTCACGAATTGATTGTTGTGTGAGTTGAAGTATTTTATCGTGAGCACGAAATATAAAAAATAAAGTAATAGACAAACCAAATCCCACAGATAATATCAATATGATTAATGGATTTTCAACATCAGAATGAATTGAATTTAATCCATTAAATTTTAAAATCCAATTCCTTTGGTCCACATTAATTGTCACTGTTTTTGTAAATGTATAATCAATATCACTTTCGTCAATATTGTTTATTTTTGCATAATCAAACATAATATTTTCAGGATCTTCAGTCTCATCATAAATTACAAAAACAATATCCTTGTATGTATCACCAAGAATGTTTATCATAAAATCGTTCATTCGGAATGGAGCATAAACAAAACCTTCAAATGCATTTATTCTGTCCTCAGAGGATTGAATTGATTTTTTATCATCATATAGCGGAAAATAAATCAGAAAACCAGATTGAACATCTGTTTCTGTTTCTTGAACTAGAGTTATCTTGCCAGATAAAACTGGCAATCCAGATTCACGTGCAAGGTCTATAGCAGCATGTCTTGTGGGTTCGGAATACATATCATATCCAAAGGCACGTTGATTTCTTACATTAAATGGTTCCAAATAAAAAACAGGATGGTATTCTTTTCGATCACCTTCTGGCCAAACGGTATAATTTGAAAATCCTTCATTTCGAATTTGCTCAATATGGGATGCAAGATTATCTTCACCATAGATTATCGTCGAAACACCTACGCCTTGAATTCCAGGAAACCTATCAATAGATCCTTGATTTTCTACAAATGTTTTCCACTCTGCACGAGTTACATGTTCTGAAGCAGCAAAAAGCCCAGATGCACCACCCAAAACTTGTTCATATGTTTTTATGCGATTTTGTATTACATAAATAGTTGCATCAATTTGTGCATGAAATTTTTCTTCAGATGTATCATGCATAGAAGTATGAATTGTATATGTGACAAGAACAGTAAGAGAAACAGAAACTAACAATACGACCCACGGTAATAAGCGATTCATACATCTCTTTTGAATATGAGATCATATAATTACGCTATGAATTTCTAAAGTATTTTGTCTATTTTTTGTTCATATTTCCAAAAAGGGAAATAAATATCATAGGTTAGAATAAAGAAAAAACAGAGTTTAAGGATTAACTGTTTTTAGTTTTTCTTGTACTCTATCATAGTAACCATTTAGCTCCATTGCTGGAATGTAAAATGTTGCAGATATTACATCACCCGGTTTTGCATTACAATCTTGCACTACAACAGAAATTCCCATCATAGATTCTGCAACGCAACCATAATTTGTGACAGCTATAACAGTTACATCTTCAGTTACAAGTGTTGGAAATATATTCCAAGGCGATATTAATAAAACAAGAATAACTGAAGTTGCGGCAACTAGCATCATTACAAACTTGAATGCCGGAGCTTTCTTTTCGACTTGATTTGTTGTTTTCATTTCTTATCATCATAATTACATCTTTATGACATATAATGTAGTGGCAACTTTATTTCATAGTGCTAACTAATAGAATATAGTAATCTTAAAAAGATATTCAAAATATCTTATTAAAATAAAGTTACTAGTTTTGCATATCTTTAAGTTGAAATAATATCAAACTGAATTATTGTCTAAAAA
>CAZQXU010000149.1:0-2713 GCA_964597385.1 uncultured Nitrosopumilaceae archaeon
ACTTCTTTTGTCTTTTTGACATGTGTTCCACCACAAGCTTCAACATCAAAGTCTTCAATTGATACTATTCTGACTGACTTTACTGGAACTACACCGCCCTGATAAATCTTAAATCCGTACTTTTGTTCTGCAGTTCCTCTGTCATAGTTTTGTATGGTTACTACCATGTCTTTTGCAACAATATTGTTTGCAGCGTTTTCAATGTCTTGTACTTGCTTGTCAGTTAGTGAAGAGTGATGAGTGATATCCAATCTTGCATGATCAGCTTCTTTGAATGCAGAGTGCTGCCAAATCCAAGAACCTAGCACTCCTCTAGCTGAAGAGTTTAGAATATGAGTACTTGTATGATTCTTTGTGATGTTTGATCTTCGAAGTGAATCTACTTTGCATTTTACTACATCACCTTGTTTTGGAATTACTCCATCTACCTCATGAACTATAATCCCACCATGTTTGTTAACATCCACTACTTTTGAGCCTGCAATGGTACCATAGTCTGGTTCTTGTCCACCACCTCTTGCATAAAATGAAGTTCTATCGAGCACTACTGATTTATCAAAAACCTTGAGGACCTTTGCATCAAATTCCATTGGATCATCTTTGTAAAAGAGCATGTCAGTTTCTGGAAGGTCATCAAGTGGAAGTTGCTCGATGTCTTTTTTCTTGTCTGACTGGTGCAAATCAGATAGTTTTGCATAAAATGATGAGGGAATCTCTTGTATTACATTAATTTCTCGTAGATATTCTGGTGTAATTCCATCTGATTCGTATAAGGTGATTAACTCATCAACAGTTGGTGCTCTTCCTTTTCCTTTGAGGCGTTCTGCCATCTTTCCCATTCTGACCTTTGATTCAACATATCTTTCTGATTCTAATTTCAAAATTGTCTTGACATCTTGTCTCTTTTCATCTAATTCTGGATATGTGTCTTTGAGATAATCAATATGCATATCTACTAACTCGTCTATATTCAGCTTTAGATTCATTCTATCCATTGTTCCATTGATTCTTCTTAACATCATTCTTAGATTGTATCCGCCACCAACATTGCTTGGCAATGCACCGTCCGTAATTGCAAATATCAGTGTTCTAAGATGATCTGCAATCAGATACATTCCTTCAAGCGGTGTGATTATTCGATTAACTTGATCTTGGGTTAATCCAGTTGCTTTTACGGCATTTCTTCTTACTTCAATCAAGTCATCATGAATCTCTAGATTCTTTGCAATTGCTGTAAAGTATTTTCGTAACATCTCAGAATCAGAATCAATTCCAATCTTTTCAAACAGATGATTAGTAATTGGTCCGAAGCAGCAGTCATATGCAGTAGGAGTTCCCTTTGTAATCCAGGCAAATCTCTCAAGGCCTGCACCCATATCGATAATCTTTTGATCAAGTATGGTGTGTTTTCCCAATTCACCTTGAAATTCAGTAAATACTGCATTTCCAAGCTCCAACCCTCTGACAAAATATTCTAGTGAAGAACCAAAAGAACCACCCCCTGCCCATACGTCTTCAACAAAAACTACTTCTTCTTTTTTAATTCCAAACTGCTCTGTCAATAATCTAAAGTCTAAATCAACACATTCGTCTTTCCAATATCCTTGTGCATTTGGAATGCTGTGTTGCCCAATCATGCAAAAGCTAGAAAAATGTCTGCCCGTTACTCCAACATTTTCTAAATCCTTGAATCTCAAACATGTTTGTGGAACTACTAATGGATTTGCAGGAAATTCAAAGACTACTTTTGAACCCATTATTCTTTGAAAATCGACAATTGATGCAATAGTAAAGTAGAGATCATCTCGCCATCTACAAACGACTGGATATCTTGAAACTGATGTATGGTTGTTTTTTACAAAAAATGATTCTACCTCTTTCCAGGCCTGTGTATAATCAAATCTCTTTTTGGTTGGCGGATCTCCGATAAATGAATAAGTATCATCTGCATCATCAGGACATAATCCTCTCTGAGAATCCAAAGTCCAAAAATATCTTTTACACTTTAAGCATGATTTTCTAACAAATCCCTGTTCTTGAAATAACTTGACCTTGTAGTATCTATCTGGGTCAGATGAAAATTCCTTTAGAATTTCGTTTTTATCCAACGAAGAACTTCTATTTGTCCAATATTAAGAATTGTCGATTAATAATACATTAAATAAACTGGCAATATCTTGCAAATTATGTTCAAGAGAAAACCAGCATTAAGAGAAGGGGTCCATGTTTTCTCTACTAAAAAAAATGGCGAATATTATGATTTTATCTTTGGAGTAGTTACTGGTGTTGATGGCAGGAAAGTTGGCGTCAACGGAGTAATTGTAAATCCAGTAGGCCTCAAAAATAAAATTGCTCAGGGAAAAGCAGGTGAGCGCTCATCTGAGATTTTGGAGCATCCGACGCCTGATAATGTGGTTTTAGCCTTAGTGTATAGAGTAGAACATGAAAATTATGCTGAGGTATTAGATCTTGATAAAGACAAATGCGATTTGATTCCACCAAAAGTTTATGCAATTTTAGATGGATGGATTCGCGAAACTCTGCCTGAATTTATCAACAATGTATTGTCTTTGCCCCCAGGTCCGGAAAGAGATGAAGCTAAACGTGTCTTAAAACATAGAATGGAAACACTAGTTGATAAAAATCTGAAGCGAACTCTTTATTCTGTTTGCAGAAGTCTGAAAATTTTAAACTAAACTTTTCTATTTATACG
>CAZQXU010000150.1:0-2690 GCA_964597385.1 uncultured Nitrosopumilaceae archaeon
GTTCTTATTCTGGCCCTTAGATTTCCTTTAGCCCAATTATTTGGTTCTACATAATGCAAGTATTCATTAACAATTGGTTTGATATCGATTAATTTGTATTCTAATCCCGTTAATGCAATCATCTTCATTGCGTCTTCAGTTTCTATGCTTGGTGTAATCTGTGTATCTGGCATTATTACTGCAAGTGTTTTTTCTTTTAGTTTTCTTTTGCAAATGTAAGCTAAAACAGCTGAATCTATCCCACCGCTTAATCCTAAAATTAATCCGTTTGCCTGACTTTTCTTTATCTGTTCTATTAAGAAATTTTCAATAGAGTCTGTAATTGTAGCATAATTTTGATTCTTAATTTCATTTATGATATCTTGATTCAATAATTAATTTACATATTGTGTGAGAATAAAAATTGTACCAAATATTAAAACACATTTTAACGATTTTTACACTTGTTTTGCATGAATATGTACTTTAATCATGAATAATTTGTTTTTGGAAATCTGTTAATTTGTTATTTGTATGACTATTTTTTTTCTAAAACTTCAAAAGTTGTTGATGCTAATTCTACCCCTTCATAGTATAAAGATACTTGATGTACTCCTATCTGTGATTCCCCATTGATTTGAATTATCATGTAGATTTCACCATCTTTTGTTGCATACGTGTTTAATTCTTCTATCTCTCCATCTGGATGAGTAAGTATTATGCCTACTTCAAGTCCGCGTGTGTAATTATCTACATATCCGTACAAAGTAACCTGCTCAGAATTATATCTTGATTTAGGTTGTTCAACTTGTTCTGTATCTGCCATAATGAATGAGAAAGTTTCTAATTCGTCAGCAAATGTAAATTGTGTAATGCTGACTGTTATAATCCCTAATAGAACTGGAAGAATTATTTTGCTATTCATACAATGATTTCATTCTGATTACATAAAAGGTAAATGCAAACATTCCATTTTTGGAATTTTCTCCTTTTTGTCTTTACAAAAAATTACAAAATTCCCGACTAAAATTGTATTGTATTTTTTTAATTTTACAAATTTTTTGATGATGATATTAGTTACACATCAACGTAAATTCCATCATTTCTGACTTCTACACGGTATGTTGCTAATTTCACATCTTTGAGATAGTCTTTTAATTCTCCTGTTTTGATGTTATAATGCCAAAAATGCAATGGGCATTCGACTATATCTCCCTCTAGTTTACCGGGTGCAATAGACCCATCTTGATGAACACAAAGATCATCAATTGCATGATATCCATCTTGATTGAAAATTGCAATTTGTTTTCCATCAATTTTAAAGGCTTTCCCTTTGCCGATAGATATGTCTCCTTTTTCTGCAATCTTTTTCCAAGTCATACTGCTAATTCGATAATTTTGTCATTTATTTATATTCGCATGATAGAATTTTATACTCATTTTCAACGTCAAAATACATGAGCAAGGTAAAATCTAGTGCAAAATTGATTCAAGACGGTAAATTGTCATATGAATGGGCTAGATCACATATGCAAATTCTCGATAATACAATTAATCGATTTAAAAAATCTCAACCCCTCAAAGGTGTTACTTTAGGATTTTGCTTACACATTACAAAAGAGACATCTGTACTTTTAATGGGTGCAAAGGAACTTGGTGCAACTGTTGCATGTTGTGGTGGAAATCCACTTACGACTCAAGATGACATTGCAGCATTTTTGGCATCAAAAGGAATTCATGTTTATGCATGGCATGGTCAATCTGTAAAAGAATATGATTGGTGCATAGATCAAGTTCTAAATCACAAACCGACTATCTTAACTGATGATGGTGCTGATATGAATATCAAGGCACATTTTGATAATCGATATAAGAATATGAAAATTCTTGGTGCAACTGAAGAAACTACTGCTGGTGTTACTAGAATAAGAGCAGTTGAAAACCAAGGAAAACTCCGATATCCTGTAATTTTAGTAAATGAAGCATATACAAAACACATGTTTGATAATCGATACGGGACAGGACAAAGTACAATTGATGGCTATTTACGTGCAATGAATCTGTTGATGGCCTCTAAACGAGTTGTAGTTGTTGGTTATGGTTGGGTAGGACGTGGTGTTGCATCTAGATGTCAAGGAATGGGTTCTAAAGTGATTGTAACTGAAATTGATCCTATCAAAGCATTAGAAGCTCATATGGATGGTTTTGAAGTAATGCAAATGGCACAAGCCTGTAAAGTTGGTGACATCTTTATCACATGTACTGGAATGACAAGTGTAATTAGAAAAGAACACATTATGAAAATGAAAAATGGTGCAATTATGGGCAATGTTGGACATTTTGATGTTGAAATCGATAGCAAATTTTTGCTTAAAGAATCTAAATCCGTAAAACAAGTAAGAGCAAATCTTGATGAATGTACTCTAAAAAATGGTAAACGTGTTTATTTAATTGGTGAAGGACGCTTAGCAAATCTTGTAGCTGCGGAAGGGCATCCTCCAGAAGTAATGGCTCAATCTTTCTCTAATCAAATTCTATCTGTCTTGTATATTCTCAAGAATCATGCAAAGATTGGTAACAAAATCATTAATGTTCCAGAAGAGATTGATAAACAAGTTGCTGTTGATGCACTAAAAGCCATGGATGTAAAAATCGATAAACTTACTCCACAACAAGTCAAATATGCTAATAGCTGGTAAAACTTCTTAACC
>CAZQXU010000151.1:0-2661 GCA_964597385.1 uncultured Nitrosopumilaceae archaeon
ATTTTTTAGCAGCCACTCCTGATGATTATGATAAAAAACGAAACCAGCTAATTTCGCAAGGGATTATTTCTAATGATGAGGTACTTTACATTCAAGAATATGCTGCTGGGGTTTTGGCATACTTGCAATTTTTTTATTCACCATTAAAAGAAGAATTGGAATTTTTTGGTGCTGATCAAAGACACGAATCAGATATTGAAGGTATGGCAAGAATTCCTTCTGAACAACAACTCAAAAGCAACAAAGTTCCATCATTTAACGTGATAGGAAATAGTCCTATCGTACTAAGAGAATCGTTACTAGATGAGGTATATGGTATGGGTGAAAATTTTGTAGAAGCATCTAAAAGAATTGTATCGCCTGGAATGAATGGTCCTTTTTGTATAGAGGGGGTGTATGATGAGAATGCAAAATTTACATCATTTGAATTTTCAGCTAGAATAGTAGCTGGGACAAACATCTACATGGATGGCTCACCATATTATTCACTATTGTTTAATGAACCAATGAGTATGGGTAAAAGAATAGCTCGTGAAATAAAAACTGCAAAAGAAACAAATCAATTAGATAAAATTACAACTTAAAAAAAGATGCTTTTGTTTTTGCAATAATTGTGATTAATGAAATCATAATTACTAATACCAAAATTGCACCAAACGGAAACTCTGGAATCACATGGGTTCCAATAATTTCAACTTCCTCTGAACTTACTGGCACAAAGAACTCAAACGTAGAACTATTCGAGTCTGACATAATATTATAATAAACTTCTTGACCATCAACCAAAATCACAAATTCGTTATTTTGAGCGCTAATCAACTCATGTTCTAATCTGATGGTAAATTGCGAATCATGAGTGTTCTCTAAACCGATAAGAAGTGATTTTGTTTCAGGATCAATCTCCATTGCAATGATGTTTGAGTTTACAGCATAATGAATTGAATATGTATGTTGATCTACTTGCAATATGTATTCTGAAGAATCAAAATATTCTTGGGTTTGTGCAAAAATGGTAGTGTTAAAAATCAAAAAAGGTAAAAAAAGAAAAAACCAATAATTCATTATTTCAAAATAACATTATTAATTATTATTGCTTTCTTCTATTCCGCAATTAATACACATTTTCTTATCTTGGATGGCAAAATATGAAAAACTATGAATAAATCCAATTTTACAACTCATAATATTGTAAAAATAACATCTGATTAGAACTACTAGGGTCAACAAAAACATCGATCAGGGGCCAATTATTTCAAAATAAACAATCTATCATTAGATTTGTGTGTCACAAATCATCTCCAGACAATCTGGAATATGCTGCTACGAATTTGGCTACTGTTCTTCGTAAATTCTCATAAGGCATAGCCATATTGAAAATTTTAGAGTTTCCTTCAGGAAATCCTATTGCAATTACTGTAATTCCTTTCTTTCTTGCTTCCATGACTGCTTCTTCCATATCTTTGGTATTTCCCATAGTTCCGACTTGCTGTCCATCTGTAACTAGGAAAATGTATCTTCGTTCAATGTTTTCTCTTTCTAGTATTCTAGTGCATAGTTTTACCGCATCACCAATAAATGATAACCCTGTAATCTCTATTCCACCTATTCTCGCTCTTGATGTTTGATCATATTTCTCATAGTGATCTTTTACTATTCTGAAATTATTGTTAAAAGTAAAAAATCCCCATTTTCCATTTTTTGAATTTACTTCATTTGCAGCCTCTCCAAGGGATATTGCAAATTTTTTCATTTCATCAAATTTTAGTCTCATGCTGGAGCTTGTGTCTAAAACTATCGCCCATTCCTCTTCTATTCTTCGATAATCATCTTGTTCAAAAATTTGAATACTGTTATTTTGAGCTGCCACTGCTTGAATAGCCGCTTGCATTTGTAATAACCCCATATCTTCTGGAACTCCATCATCCATTACGTTAGGAATTAATTTGATCTGACTGCTCAATTTTTTCAAAAACATATGGGTGGCATTTTTCAACCTTAGATATTCCCCAATGTTTTCTGGAGCAAATTCAATTTTATCGAAATTAAGATCTTGCGTTAATCCTCCATATCTTTTCCTAACTTTTGCTCTGCGTTTTAATTGTTCAAAGTATATTCCAATAAAGTTTTGCACATTTTTTTCAACCATTCCTTCTGGAGTTATTATGATGTTGTGCTTCCATGATATGTTTTTTTGATTATAATAATGATCTGCATATGGAACATTTTCAACTAGTATGTTACTTTGATTTTGATATAATAAATCAGCAATTTCTAATAATTTTTCATTCTTTTCTTGATTTAATTCAATAATGTCTTTTTGGATTTTTTGCATGTCTATATTTTTTATATTAAAATATTCTGTAAACTTTTTCTTTGTATATTCTGGTTTTTTAACCATGTCTCTTTGATTTAATATTTCAAAAATCTCATCAATTTTTTTAATGCCTTGATAGTATTCTGGAAATGATTTATTTAAAAAATCATTTACTTTGGTATCTTCTATCCATTCAATTATTTTGTATGCTTTTTGTTTGTCTTTTCTCTTTATCCAATCTTTATATCTATTAAAATCAGTCACTTTTGCATGCCCAGCTGTATGACACACGGTTGCAAAAAATAAATTCCAAATAGTTTCTTGTCCTGTTTCATAATCTGAAAAAA
>CAZQXU010000152.1:0-2653 GCA_964597385.1 uncultured Nitrosopumilaceae archaeon
TATTTTGATGTCTTTAGAAAGTGATGACTGTATTTGTAATGGAGAATATGTGTATTTTAATTGAGGATCTATTACAACTTCTACGCTGTAATAATCATTGTTGATGGTTTGTGGAAGCCAAAAACGGACCGTATCTCCATTAAAGTCTGTTTGATCAAACCCTACTATTTTTCCACTCATTGTTTTAAAAAATATACTGGCGTTAGGTATTGGTGTCTGTCCATCTTGGTAAAAAACCCCCAATTTTATCCCGCCGGGTAATTTTACATTCATTTCAAAATTATTAGTTGTCTTTTTTAGATCATAATAGTCTACACTCTGGAAATGATCATTGTAATACAGTTCAATTTTGTATTTGTGGTTTAATGGTAGATTTGTTATTTGTACTGGATTACTTTGTACTTGAATTTCAGTTATTGGATTTTTATCAAAATCTTTGTAGATTTTTAATGATGTTGATTCGATGCTTGCCTTGTTTCCATTATCGTATTTTAATAAAAGATCAATGTTTCCAGTGCTTTCTGCAAATGTTTGCTCAATAGATATTGAAAATGATGCCAAAAATATTGTTAACAATATTAAAATTTTCAGATTGATTTGCATGGATATTGATTATTTGTTTAATGTTTTGTATTAATATAGTTGTAAATTAATTTCACCATAAATTAGATATAATTTCAATAAATCTAGATGATATTATTATTTTAGTTTGAAAATACGCGGCATTTTTTTACACGCCTATTCTTTTAGCGCTTGTCCATGTGGCCTTTTTCTTTCGAAGTTGCTCAAGTATTGCTTTTAGTAGCAAAAAGTCTATTATCTGTTTAAAGCCAAAAACCAAAAAGCCTGCATGCCATAACAATTTAGGGTCTTCACCATCTATCCTAATAGCTAACGCAGACATTAGATAGTGAACTACGACAAAAATCAAAGACACCTGCAAAACATACAATCCATCCCCCAAGATTATTCCCAAAATCGCATTTGCAGTAGCCGTAAACCCAATAATTGGCGTAATTACCATCCCCAAAAACAGATACGGCAACGACAGTCTTTGCAGATATCCAAATCGCGGATTAAACAATGCATCTGAATGTCTCTTCAAGACCTGGATGTTTCCACGATACCACCTTTTTCTTTGAGCTACAAAATCATGCAGAGTATTTGGTGCCTCAGTATATGCAGTAGCTTTTGAGCTTCCCTGAGTAATCAAACCTGCTTTTAATAATTTAATTGTCTGATCAAAGTCTTCAACTATTGTTTCTTTGCCATAAATTCCAGCTTCTGCAAGATATGATTTTTTAAAAGCACCTAATGCTCCCGGAACAATGGTAATTGATCCAAACACATCAAAAGCTCGTCTAACTATTTGAATTCCAGTGATGTATTCTAAGGCTTGACACTTTGTAATCCAATTAACCCTGTTTCTTACTTTGATATTGCCTGCAACAGCTGCAACATGTTCATTTATTTCAAATCCTTTTACAATTTCTTTTAAGGAATGTCTTCCAATAATTGTGTCTGCATCAACTATTACAATAATCTCTCCAGTTGCATACACTAGACCATAATTTAACGCAGATGCCTTTCCGCCATTTTCTTTATGCAATACTTTGATCTTGTCTTTGTATTCCATTGCAATGGATAATGTCTTGTCTTTGCTTCCATCATCGACAAATATGATCTCTTTTTTCGGATAGATTGTTTCTAGCAGTCCTTCTATTGTATGTGAAATCACTTTTTCTTCATTATATGCAGGAATTATTATGGAAATAGTGGGAAATTCCTTTATGTCTGTCTGGTTATCCTCTCTGTGCTTACTTAACACTGCCATTGGCACAAACAACATTGTTGACCAAAATGAAATTGTCATTGCCCACAGTAAAATTATTCTGACTGGGGATTCTAGTAACGTGTATCCTTCATATGCAATCAATGTTGCAATAAGAAACGGAGAACCAAGTAAGAATATTAAAAATATTGACGGTGCACGCATTCCTGTAATATTTTTAGAGTATAACTTTTTACTTGCTCCAAGAACATGATATAGTGTGATAAATCCGCCCAATCCCATTGCAATCATGCTTATTGGTCCTAAAAGAAAATAGACTGTCACAATTAAGAAAATAAAGATTGTAGCTGTTAGTAGAATTTGTACAGGGTCTTTTTTTATTTTAGATGATACTTTCTCTACATTTTCATATGTATTTTTTTTATGCGCTTTTTCCTTCTTAACTTTAGAGAGTGTATCAAAACAATCTGAGTGAAACCAGTCTTTGTCTTGTCTTGTAGATTTTTCATGTAATTGGATATCTCTATTACATAAAGTGCATTTGATCAGATTTGGATTTAAAAATATGGATAATTCTTTTTTTAATATTTCTGTTTGTTTATCATTTTTTATCTCTATGCTATCTATTTCTAAAATTTTTTTTAGATATTTTTTATCTGACTCAAAAAGAATTTTGTTTCCCGTAATTCTTTTTAAAAGATATTGGTTTCTTCCAAAATCCCCTAGGTTGTTTGTAATCGCATAGCTGAGTTTTGATATAATGTAATCTTTGTCCAAATCTGTAATTTGTTTGGACTATTTTTGCTCTTAAATGTAAACTTGTCATGTTTATTCTCTAAACTGTCTATTTTTTTAGTTAAT
>CAZQXU010000153.1:0-2586 GCA_964597385.1 uncultured Nitrosopumilaceae archaeon
GATAATATCGAAGAACATGTCAGAAAATTGGTGAATGCATATTGAAATATCCTAAAGATGGAAAATTTGGAGAGTTTGGAGGCAAGTACATTCCAGAAACGCTGGTTCCGGCAATTGAAGAATTAGAAGAAAATTATCTCAAATTTAAAGAGAATAAAGAATTCAAAAAAGAATTAGATTACTATCTAAAGCAATATGCTGGAAGACCAACTCCATTATACTATGCAAAAAATTTGACAGAAAAATGTGGTGGCGCTAAAATTTATCTAAAAAGAGAAGATCTGTTGCATGGCGGAGCTCATAAAATAAACAACACATTAGGTCAGGCATTACTTGCAAAAAAGATGAATAAAAAAAGAGTCATTGCAGAAACTGGCGCAGGTCAGCATGGAGTAGCAACAGCTATGGCATGTGCAGTTTTAGGAATGAAATCTGAAGTATATATGGGATACAAAGACACTATACGACAAAAACTAAATGTTTACAGAATGAACATGTTAGGTTCTAAAGTTCATCCGGTAAAATCAGGCTCTAAAACACTCAAAGATGCAATCAATGAGGCAATTAGAGATTGGATTACAAATGTTGAAGATACGTATTATTTGCTAGGTTCTGCAGTTGGCCCACATCCATATCCCGTAATGGTAAGAGACTTTCAAAGTGTAATTGGAGAGGAAATCAAAATCCAGATGAAAAAATTATCAAATAAAACTCCAGATACTGTAATTGCGTGTGTTGGTGGTGGATCAAATGCAATTGGAACATTTTATCCGTTGATTGATACAAACACAGACATTATTGGAGTTGAAGCTGCAGGTAAAGGATTAAAATCAAAATATCACTCAGCAACATTGTCTGCAGGCAGTAAGGGAGTACTTCATGGAATGATGACTTATCTATTACAAGATGATGAAGGACAAGTTACAGAAACACATAGTATTTCTGCAGGATTAGATTATCCCGGGGTAGGTCCAGAACATGCTTATCTTAAAGATACAAATCGGGTAAAGTATCGTTCTGCAACAGATGCTGAAGTCATAGATGCATTTTTGATGTTAACAAGAACAGAAGGAATTATTCCAGCTTTAGAGTCAGCACACGCAATAGCTGAAGCAATGAAAGTTGCAAGAAAGAGTAAAAAATCAGAATCAATAGTTGTCACACTTTCAGGAAGAGGTGATAAAGATGTAGAAGAAGTACAAAGGTATTTGAATAAAAATGACAAGAATTAATGAAAAATTTGCAGAACTTTTTGCAAAAAATGAAAAAGCATTGATCACATACATAATGGTGGGATATCCAAATGAAAGTGCAACCATATCAATAGTAAGAGGTCTAATCAAAGGAGGAGCTGACATAATAGAATTAGGATTTCCATTTTCAGATCCTCTTGCAGATGGACCAGTAATTCAAAATGCAAGCACAGTATCTCTAAACAATGGAACAAAAATCAAGAGTTTTTTAAAAATAGTAAAAAAGATTAGAAGTGAAACAGATATCCCACTAGTCTTAATGACGTATACCAATATTTTGTATCACAAAGGATATGTGAATTTTATTTCCGAAGCTAAAAAAGCTGGAATTGATGGATTTATTCTTCCAGACATGTCAATTGAAGAATCAAAAGAATATATCGAGTCAGCTAAAAATATGGCAGATACGATATTTTTGATATCTCCAAACACTACAAAATCAAGAATAGAAAAAATTGTAAAAACATCTTCGGGATTTTTATATTTAGTTGCAGTTTATGGTACCACGGGAATAAAGACAGGAATCCAAAACTATACACTAAAGGCAATCAAAGAAGTAAAAAAAATGGCCAAGGGAAAAATTCCAATTGGAGTAGGATTTGGTGTTTCAACACCAGAAGATGTAAAAAAATACATTACAGCAGGAGCTGATGCAGTAATAGTAGGAAGTGCATTTTTGAAACTAATTGAAAAGACACCTAAAAGCAGACTTGAAAAAAGCATTGCATTATTTACCAAGAGCCTCAAAAAACAAACTATTCTCAAATAATACTAAAAAGCATTAGAATAATTGAGAAATTAATTAAATCTAGAGACGAATCTTACCGCATTTCCTACAAGAAATTGTTCCATTGGAAACATACTCGTGATTACAAGTGTCAGTCTCTACCATCATATTTTGATTCTAAAAAATCTCAATATTATTGAATGATTATGAAAACGTTGAGTATGAATACAAAATCATTTTACATAATATTGACGAAATGTAATTTTAAAATTAAAAACAATTACTAGTTTAAATATACAATCAAGAAAAGATGACATAATTTTTCGTTAAAGAATAGTGGTCTGTCATATTTGAAGGGAAATAGGGGGAACTTTATTGTAGTAAAGACCACTAACTAGATGTTCTCAATTAAGTAAAGGCGTTATGAAATAAAAAATACCCGGTAAAAATGCTAAACACTCGTTGAAAAAATCAAATATTTTCTTACGAATGTAAGATAGGATAACAAAGTATTAGATCGCACAGAGTATGATTTGTTTAGCAAAACATACAAAAACAGGAGAATTGTTTTCTTAATGTGCAGACTAAGCTAATTTTTGTAACAGG
>CAZQXU010000154.1:0-2576 GCA_964597385.1 uncultured Nitrosopumilaceae archaeon
GCATGATTGTGTTTTCCTTGAATTATTGATGATTTTTTTACTTTACATTCCTTGGTTATTGTGTTTTTTATTTGATTTGTTAATTTCTTTCCTTTTTCAGTAAGAAACGTACCTGATTTTGTTGACTCTACAATACCTGCTTTTTTTAAATGTAAAATTAATGTCTTGACTGCACCTTCTCCAAGATGAATTTCTTTTGCAAATGTTGCTCTGCTAACAAAACCATCTTTATCTAATAACTGTAAAGCCTTGAAAACATGGGGAATACTAAATGTGAGTACTTTAGTTGAGCCTTTTCTAGATACAATATCTTGTAAAATTTGAATATTTTTACGCAGGATTATACTAGTCTGAGTTGATATATAAATTCAATAAATGATTACTGAGAATTTTTTATGTTTATGAAATTATGTTTGTATTTTGAATTTTATTGATTTGCATTTTAATTGGTTCTGTGATTTTTGAATCTCCTATTTTTCCAAAAATTTTTTGTATCATGCTGGAAAAGAGTTCATAATTTTCAGTAATTTCTTTTTCAGATTTGTCACACTCTTTCATCATTGTCTGAATAATTGATTTGTATCCGTTGATTCCATATAGATCAATTAATGATCTTTCTATTATTTGTGATATCCTCTCTTGATATTTTTCTTTACTTTGTCCTGAATTATTCATATTCTTATTTTTTTATTGAGAAGATATAACAAAAATAACCGTATGTTCGATCTAAAAATAACATTGATGTTTTGAGCCTATGACAATTTTTCTTTATTAATTGGACAAATTGTCCAAGAATTTAAATATGTTTGATTGACGGAAACTTCATGTCTCAATCAAGACAAATTAATGCATCTAAAAACAGTGTTCCTGTAATTGCAATTGTGGCTTTAGCTATAATTTTTGCAGCAGGATTATTTGTTGTTGGATTCGATCAAGGACATATCTTTAGTTTAGTATATGGAGAAGAAGCATTTCAAGATCTTTACATCCATGAACTTACTCATGATATGAGACACGCCGCTGGTTTTCCTTGTCATTAGGTGGTTAATCTAATGAGAACATTTCTTTTTATTGCAATTGTTTTAATTTCAGGTGTAACTG
Organism: uncultured Nitrosopumilaceae archaeon; assembly: GCA_964597385.1. Lineage (GTDB taxonomy): Archaea > Thermoproteota > Nitrososphaeria > Nitrososphaerales > Nitrosopumilaceae > Nitrosarchaeum. The sequence continues at coordinate 1,102 of CAZQXU010000154.1, forward strand.
CAGGATTAATTCACGGTGGTGCAAACTTTGTATTAGTTGAACCTTCTTTGGATCAGGCAATTGGAATTGAAAATCAACATCTTTTTGCATCAGGGGAAGAAAAAGACACTCCAGAATTTAGAGCAGAATTTGATTCTTATAGATATTGGCAAAAAAGCGGTCAAGTTTTGGCTGGCGCAATCTTAGGGATATCTATTAGTTCTTTATTTGGAATTATTTTTGTACTTTCAAGAAACTCTTTACCTGGAAAATCAGACATGCGTAAATCTTTAATTTTAGCAGGAATTATGTGGCTTGCAATTTATTTAATTCCATTTTTAAAATATCCTGCAAACCCACCAACAGTAGGTGACCCCGATACCGTTGTATTAAGATCAATTCTTTACTTATCTTTTATTGCAATTTCGGGATTTGGGGCTTTAGGATTTTACAAGATATTTAAAAAATTAAAAACTAAAAAATTTATTGCGATTTTAGGATATGCTGTCTTTGTTGGAATAATATTTTTTGCAATGCCTGAAAATCCTGACAACATTACTGCTCCTATGAATTTAGTTGATCATTTTAGAATAATGTCTGCCGTAGCAGTTTCGATTTATTGGCTATCTTTAGGTATAATTTTAGGCTCTCTTTGGAATCATTTCAAACCGCATAATGAATTAAAGTCTACTTTCAATTAATTATTCTAACTCTCTGGAATGAGAATGCTATGATGTAATTTAAATAACTCTTTAATAATTTTTAATTTAATTGACACGACGTTTAACATTACCTCAATTAAAAAAATATGATGTCACTCAAAAAGTAATTGAAGCATTAGCAGATTCTGAATCTCGGGCAATCTTGTTTTCAGTAATAAAAAAAGGCATGACTGCAGCTGACTTGTCAGACAAACTAAAAATTCCATTGAGTTCTGTATATAAAAAATTAGGTGATCTAGAGGAACTTACGTTAATTGAAGTAGAAAGATGGATGATTTCTGATAAAGGTAGAAAATTCAAAATATACAAAAGTCGAATAAGCAAGGCTGATATTTCAATAAAAAAACCTGATCCTGTTCTAAATTTGGTACCTAACTGATGATCTCAATGTCAAAGCCAAACATAATCCAACTAAGTGAATTTGATATAACTCAAAAAATAATTGAATCATTAAGTAATGTCTGTACTCGGGCTGTTTTATTTTCAATTAAAAATGAATCAAAAGATGCAACACAAATTGCAGATGAATTAAAAATTTCAATATCTACAGTTTACAAAACTTTATCAAATTTGGAAGAATTGGCACTTGCCGAAGTTGATAAATTTGTAATTTCTCCTGAGGGAAAAAAGATAAAACAATATCGTAGTCGTATTGGTAAAGTTGAAATCACTTTAACTGATTTGGAACCAACATTGCAGCTTTATCCAAATACGTCTAATCCTAAAACAAATACTAGTTAAAATAATAAAAAATAAAAAAGATTGGATTTTACA
>CAZQXU010000155.1:0-2537 GCA_964597385.1 uncultured Nitrosopumilaceae archaeon
GTTATTCACAAGATTGCATTAGATGAAGGAAATCTAAAGTATGTTGCAAACAATGATGTCCCCGGATATCCATTAAACCAATTTTCAATGGATGAGCATTCTGGATTTTTCAGAATCGCAACAACAAGTGAATCATTTGGTCCGCGTGAGACCATTCGATCAAATAATGTCTATGTTTTAGATGACTCACTAAAAATTGTAGGTAAACTAGAAAAGATTGCACCTGAGGAGAGGATATACTCTGCAAGATTCATGGGTGACAAGCTATATCTTGTAACTTTCAAACAGGTTGATCCATTTTTTGTAATTGATTTATCGACAAACACTCCAAAGATATTAGGAGAATTAAAGATTCCAGGATTTTCCAATTATCTTCAACCATATGATGAAAACCATATCATTGGAATTGGTAGGGATACCAAAGAAAATTCCTGGGGTGGAGTAGAGCAAAAAGGAGTAAAGATTTCAATGTTTGATGTATCTGATTTTAACAAACCAAAAGAGACTGATACTATTGTGATTGGTAGCACTGGAACTTATTCTGACGCAATAGATAGCCACAAGGCACTATTGCTAGATAAAGGTAAAGGAATAATCTCAATTCCAATTAAGACTGACATGGCATCGATAATGCCTCAAAACAAGATTGTCAATGAAGACTATAACAAACAGTGGTATGGATTTTACGTGTATTCCTTAGATGCAAGTGGATTTGAAGAGAAAGGACAAATCCAGCATTATACATGGCAGTATAATTATGGAGGTCAATACATGCAACCAAGATCATTTTACATCAATGATTCGCTGTATACAGTAATGGATGGAAGTATGAAGATAAACGACATTGATTCCCTTGATGAATTAAACTCTATTAAAATTCAGCAAACAGGAAACATAATTCCGTTTGTTACTGATTTACGTTAAACCCAAATTTAATCAAAGGTTATAATCTAACATCAATTATGACAAATGATAAAAATGTTCACGATTAAAAAAAGAGAAAGCATTACATTAATTGCAACTGTTGTACTTTGTTTTATTTTTCAATCCAGTGCATTTGGTTCTCCAGTTCCAATAATTCTTACAGGTGATGAATCTTCAATTGATCTGAAAATAGGTGAAACCGTTGATATTACTTCTGACTTTCAAATCACATTGATCAATATACTTGATGACTCTAGATGTCCATCAGATGTCACTTGTATATGGGAAGGTACTGTATCGGCAGAAATTAACATGATAAAAGATGGAGAAGGTCGCAAGTACGTTATTCCAATTGGTTTAGCTGATGGTATGGAATCTCAAATAATTGATGATTTTTATGTCATGTTGTATGATGTAAAGCCATATCCCATTAGTACTAAACAAATAGAATCATCTGAATATGTCGCAACTCTGATTGTTTCTCAAGTGACAGAAAAAATAGATTCACCGCTAAAACAATTCAAGTCAGGAGTTTCAATTAATGATACTAAATGTAGTGATGATTTGAGGCTTGTAATTAAATCGAGTAATTCAAGTCCTGCATGTGTAAAGCCTGAAACTGTAAGTAAATTGCTTTTACGAGGCTGGGCTTTGGATTTGTCTACCATTAATAGTTTTGAGGAATGTGAATCTGCAGGAAATCCTGTGATGGAATCTTATCCAAGACAATGCAGAACTTTAGATGGAAAACACTTTGTTGAACAAATTAATCCTAAAATGATGAGCCCCGAATCAAAGTGTGAAAAACATGGTGGAACATGGATAGCTGAGCTAAACGAATGTGAATCCTTCTTCACTGTGAATGAATTTACAAAAATATTGTCTGAAACACAAGAGATTGATTCTATTTTTGAACAGTTGGGAAAACCTCACGATGATATTGGAAGTGGAATCCATATCTATGTGTATTATCTAAATGATGAAACACAAATTTGGATAGGGTATACAGATGAAATTATCTATGTGAAACATATGGACACAGATGGCAATTTGATTGATATTTTATATGAAATATCCTCATAATACAATAGCTTCTCTGTGATATTTTTTTAATTTTGTCTGTCTCTTAATTGATGACAATCACAATTACATCCAGTTTGGCATTTCATTCTTTTACAATCTGAACATGTTTTCTTGTTCCAATAAGGGGCGGTATTCAATAATTGTATTTGTTTTGTGATTATCTAACCTTTTCTTAGTTTTCTATGTTTATGTTTTTATGAAAAGTTGAAATTATGCATTATAATCAATATGTTATATGATGTCAAAATTCTGGTTACTTTACGTCATACTTGCACTTGCTTTTACTTTTCCACTTTCTTATGCTCAACATCATGGGGGTGAACAAGCCCCTCCAATCAGCTTTGGTTCTGGTGAAGTAACTGTAAGCACTACATTATTTCCGGCAGATTTTACTCCTCAAAAATATTCTGACGTGAATTTGAAATTAAGATTTTTTGATACCAAATCTAATGTTAATGTGGAAAATGTAAGTTATAGAGTTCAGATATTTTACGGTGAATCTCTTGTTGCAAATCAAATGTTTTTTGATA
>CAZQXU010000156.1:0-2525 GCA_964597385.1 uncultured Nitrosopumilaceae archaeon
GGTACTCCGTAATCAAAAGCTCCTAAATGATATTCAAACGCATCTGTTTTCATTCCTTTGTTTTTCATCCTTTCTTCAAGTTCATGTCTTTTCTCAATTCTAGTGCTACCTGATGATAATTCCAAATCTCCAAACATTAAATCAAATGATTCTGAAATTTTTGGATTTGTTTTACTATCTTTTACGTAAAATGGTTTAGGGCCTAGTGGCCAATCTTTTATGAAATAAAATCCTTCAACGCCAATCTTTTTGAGATTTGAAGGATACAAATCATCTCCCCACTCTGTTTTTGCACCTGTTTTTTGTATTTTTTCAACTAATTCATCATAAGAATATCGCGGAATATGTTCGGGTATAGGTGGAACAATAAACTCTGCATCTGAATTATTTTTTAAATATTCATTAACTGTCTTTATAGATATTTTTATGATCTCTTCGATTCTATCCATCACATCATTGTAATCTACAAAAGATTCTTCCAAATCAATTGATATGGCTTCTGCCAAATGACGATTAGTTCTTGAAGGTTCTGCTCTAAAAATAGGTGCAATCTCAAATACTTTTTCAAAACTCATAGTCAATTGCTCTTTGTACAATTGAGGACTTTGAGCTAAAAATGCTTCTTTATTATAATAAAATATTGGAAACAATGCAGCTCCACCCTCTGTCGCAGTAGATATCATTTTTGGAGTATTGATTTCTGTAAATTTTTGTTGGTAAAAATAATCTCTGATTGTTTTTAGAACTAGGCTTCTTACATTAAAAATATGTTGTAATGGTTTGCGTCTAAGATCAATTGGACGTACTTCTAATCTTGTATCTATGTTTTTTACTGTTTTTGCTAAAGGCTCAAACGGTGGAATTTTTTCAACATCTGAAAACACCCTAAGTTCAGTTGGTATGATCTCAAATCCTGTTGGCGCTTTTTCTGATGATTTTACTTTTCCAATAACTGCAATAGATGAATGTGCTTTTAAAACAGATATTTTTTCTCGTACATCGTCAGGACAGTCTCCCTTTTTAGCAACAACTGGAATGTCTCCATTTTTATCCCTTATTGTTGCAAAACTAATGTTTCCATGTCCTCTAACTGTTAAAACCCATCCCATTACAATTACCTCATTTCCATCCATTGAAGGATTCAATTCATCAGAATAATGTGATCTACGTAATGATCCTAGCTCTGTTTTTATCATAATTTACTAAATTTCAGTCATATGGTGTAATTAATTTTTGGGAAATGGTTGTTTTCCTAAATACTAGTGAACATCTATCATAACATGAACTGTCATCAAAAAAGTGAACCTCATGTATGGCGATATTCAAAGCACACAAAAATGCGTAGATGCGTAAAATGTAAATCACGAATTCCTATTACTAAAGAAGAATTTGTCCAGAAATGGGGCATAAATAAGTCCATAGTCAAATAGGTTTTTTCTAGTTTTAATTATTATTGAAAATTAGATCTAGTTTTTTATTTAATTATTGAATTTAATAAAAAAGTAACATTTATCATTAGAAAATATTTCAGTTTAAATTGTAATGGATTTCCTAATTGGATTGGTAGTGGCGATCTTTATCATAGCTGCTGTATTTGTGGGGTATCATGCATCGCAGGAACCTCATGAAGAAATAGCAGAAGGTCATGGAGAATCCATAGACTTGACAGTTTATCATGCGAATCAAATACCTTCCATGAAATTTAACAATGATGAATTAATTGCATAGTTTTGAAAATAGCTTGATTTTTAATTTACATTAAATTACCACTTTGTGTGTGAATTTACATGGTATCATTATCCAATAAAGAAAAACTTGTTGCCTTGATATCTAATGGAATTGCTGTATATTCTTTATATCAAGAAAGACAAAGTCTTCCAAAAAATACTACAATGTATGATTTTATTTTAAAAGTTATTCCTGATGACATCAAGTCCGAATTGAGTATGGAATTGATTGATGAAGTATTTCAATATGTTTCGTCCGCACATAGTTCATAAAGTACAATGAATTAGATAATTTATCACATTGACTGCAATAGCAACGTTAGGGTCTCACTGTTCTTTACAAGTGCTGAAAGGTGCCAAAGATGAAGGTCTGAAAACAATTCTAGTTTGCGAGAAAAAACGAGAGAAACTATATCGTAGATTTCCATTTATTGATGAATTAATTTTGGTCGATAATTTTGTAGATATGTTAGAACAAAAATACCAATCAATTTTAGAACAAAAAGATGCCGTTTTAATTCCACATGGAACTTTAATTGCTCAAATGAGCTCTGAACAAATTGAATCAATCAAGACTCCAATATTTGGAAATAAATGGATATTGAGATGGGAATCGGATAGAACCATGAAAGAAAAACTTATGCGAGAAGCAAAACTTCCTGTTCCAAAACCTGTATTGAATTCAAAAGATATTGATAAACTTGTAATTGTAAAAAGACAAGGTGCAGCTGGTGGTAAAGGATATTTTTTAGCAGCCACTCCTGATGATTATGATAAAAAACGAAACCAGCTAATTTC
>CAZQXU010000157.1:0-2495 GCA_964597385.1 uncultured Nitrosopumilaceae archaeon
ATCATACTTCCACTTGCAACTACATAAAATGGATTTTGTGTTCCAAACACAACTTGTAATCCAATCCAGATCACAAGCACTCCTATAGCTACAATTAAAATATCTTTGAGTATCCCTTTTGACATTAATTTTTTGTTTAACATTTGCTTTTCCTATTGATTAATTGATTAGATTTATCGACACTTATTGTAGCTTACTGCCACATTCTTCACAGAATTTGGAACCTTCTTTATTTGAAAATCCACATTTGGCACATTTTCCTGGTTGGGTAGATTGAGATGCTACAGTTGGATTTCCTAAAAGAATCACCTCTCCTACTTTTCTTATGCTACTCCATGGTATGCTTCCTTCAGTTCCATCGTTTTTAATAATTAACAACACTACTGATTGATTAGAATCAATTCCAACTTGTTTTGCATTACCAATTTTTTTAGCATTTTCATCATACACTGCTAATCCTTCAATTGAGCTAACTGTAGTAGATGAACTCGGTTGTGTAGCTGGTTGTGCTATAGCTTCTGTTTTTATTTGGACTTGTGCTGGTTCAGAAACCTTTGGTGCTGCAGTTTGACTAGAAGGCTCTAATGGTTTTGCACTTCCGACATCCACTGTTTCATTTTGTTTTTTAAATTCTCTATATTCTGCAATTACTGCTTTACAAGAATTACAAATGTATTGGCCTTTTTCTGCAAGAATTAAATTTTCTGCAACCTCTTCATTTGGATTTTCAAATTCAATTTTTGGAGGACCTTCAAATTCTTTTTCACATGTATTGCAAAAATGTTTAGTGATTCTTTGACTATCTAATCTACCAATAGGTGCTAAAAATAGATCTGGACCTCCCAGGTTGCCTTTCATTTGCTGCTGGTCATTTACAGTTGCCATCACATAACCTCCAGATCCTCGTAATTTTTTAAGTCTAAGTTCGGCGCTCATATTTCCGTTTTACTGAAACGACATTTAAGTATATATCATTAAATCAATTTTTTTTATTTTCTATCCAACAAAAAATACGGTGTAAACTCTTGTGAACATTTTTAGGGATGTTCAATAAATTATAATTATTATGGGAATAACAGAAGTTTCAGATGCAAAGTCTTGGGAAATCAATGTGATTAACTCTGATATACCAGTGTTTGTTGACTTTTGGGCTCAATGGTGTGGTCCATGTAGAATGGTAAGCCCAGTAGTTGAAGAATTGGCAAATGATTATCAAGGTAAAGTAAAATTTGTCAAAGTCAATGTTGATGAGGCTAACGAATTAGCATCCAAATACAATGTCTTTAGCATTCCAACCTTAATTCTCCTTAACAAAGGTGAAATAGTTAGTCAGCAAGTTGGTGCTGCATCTAAAGAATCATACAAAAATATGATTGATAGAGCATTACAAGCATAAATCATTACACATCTTTCTATTTTTTGATCCTAAAGTAATTAATATTCCAAAAATAAAGCATCGGTATGTCATTTGGCGAAGTAGATACTCTTAACATGCTTTTTGATAAATTACAAAGCTTGTTTGATGAATCTCAAGGTTACTATGAATCATTTCTTGACACAAATAACATGTACAAAAAAGGTCTACTAAGTGATAAAGAATTCTTTCAAAAATTAGGTGATTATGTTGTAGCTTATTCTGCACTAGAATTTTTAGCAATCAAAGTTATTTTTGAGCTGAAGAAATCTCGTGGAGCAGGTACTGGTAATACTCAATCACCTGGATTGATGCCGGGAATGGGACAACCTGGAATGATGAGTGGAATGGGAATGCCAAGATCAGGGTCTGCTCAAAATCCTGTCGGTGGACCTCCTGGAATTGTATCTGCAAAAGAGGCCTTTGGTGATGTTGGAACTTTACCATCTCCAGATCCATCATTAATGCCAAGAAGAACTGTTGAATCTAGTGGAAATGGATGCAAGTCATGTGGTGCATCATTAAGACCAAATGCAAAGTTTTGCACAAAATGCGGAACTAAGGCCTAAAATTATTTTTAAAAGTTAATCTTGTGTTGTACCACATTCAGGACAGAATTTGGCTGTATTTGATAGTGTTGTACCACATTCAGAACAGAATTTCCCATCAGTAGTAGTTTTTGAAAATGCATTTCCATAAACGTTTGAGCTTTTAACAGCACCAGATGGTTCGTATTTATCATCATCAATTAAAATTGGTGCAAAGTCTTGTTCTACCATAAATGTTAACATTCTTGGAAGTGAATTTTCTTTATTTTCTGGATCTGGAACTGTATCTCCTAACCAAAATGCAAATCTCATAAGAGTTAGTTCTGGAGTGGAAAATGCAAGAGTGTGCTTTGACATGTATTCTTGTGCTGCTTTTTTTCCATCAAAAACCTTCATGGAAGATTGTAATCACTGTTTATGTATAATAGTTTCTGGAAAAATTATTAATGGACCGGGGGGGAATTGAACCCCCGACATCCTCGTTGCGAACGAGGCATTATACCACTAAACCACCGGCCCGTGCATTACCTCTA
>CAZQXU010000158.1:0-2483 GCA_964597385.1 uncultured Nitrosopumilaceae archaeon
ATTTTTCATTCTTTTCTTGATTTAATTCAATAATGTCTTTTTGGATTTTTTGCATATCTATTTTTTTAATATTAAAATATTCTGTAAAATTTTTCTTTGCATATTCTGGTTTTTTAACCATGTCTCTTTGATTTAATACTTCAAAAATTGCATCAATTTTTTTAATGCCTTGATAATATTCTGGAAAGGATTTATTTAAAAACTCATTTACTTTGACATCTTCTATAAACTCAATTATTTTGTATGCCTTTTGCTTGTCTTTTCTCTTTATCCAATTTTTGTATCTGTTAAAATCAGTCACTTTTGCATGCCCAGCTGTATGACATACAGTTGCAAAAAATAAATTCCAAATAGTTTCTTGTCCTGTTTCATAATCTGAAAAAATTATCCCTTCAAAAATGTTCTTTCCGCTGACCATCCTAGGTAATGGAATATAGGCAGTAGTCCTTGGTAGGTATTCGATCTTTGGAAAATTAATAGATTCTAAAAAAATGACGTCTACATCAGTTGGTTTTTTTTCACAAATATCAAAAAAAATTTGATGTGCTACATCCTCTACTGTTTCTTTCATTTAATCACACTTTACGATTTCGTTGTGCTACTTTACCTTCGATTACTTTTTTAATTATTTGTCTTACCTCGTCTTGAACCTCTGGGTCATCACTGGTCATTGGAACCAAAGTTTCATCTCCACCAGTAGGAATGTCCACTCCATCTGAGCAAATCTTTGCCCAGTTTACCAAATCTCCTACTGATGGACCGTAAGGAAGATCCCCCATTTTGTATTCTTGTCTTAATTTAGCACCAATCCTTACAATAATTTCTGCATCTTCTAAAGATATTCCTCCTCTCTCAGATACCATCTTGAATTCTTTTTCATCTATATTGTCCCCTACACTCATGTAATCAAAATTCAACCATACACTCATTCTTCTTCTCATAGCAGCATTGATTGGTTTTGTACCTGCAAATTCTGATGATACTGGGTTCATACTAATTATCATATACGCATGTTTGTGTCTGTGAATAATTTCACTATCTTTTTCTGTAAGCACCATGTGTCCTCTTTGATCCAATAATGGGTTTAGTTTTGTTGCAACGTCTTGTTTCATCATGTTTGCTTCATCAAGATATAATATTCCACCTTTTCTACACCATCCAGTAATTAATCCGTCAATCCAATTCTCTTTTCCCAATCCCACATATCTCCCAAAAAGATCAAAAACGGATGTTGCTAAACCACAGTTAATTTCCCACATTGGAAGTCCTGCTAATTCTGCTACTAGATACACGATGTGTGTTTTCCCAGTTCCACTAGGACCAATTAATGCACATTGTTTGAAAAATTTTAATGCTCTTCCAATCCTCTCTACATAATGTTCTCCATTGTCTAAATATGGTGGAGTATCTTTTGGTATCATGTCGTCCATTTCTGGTGGAAATACCATGTCTGAAGAATCCATGTATTTTTTAAAATCATACATTTTTGATAACTTATGAGTATCTTTTTTAATCTTAGAAATTGATACTGATAGGTTAACCTTGTCTGTGTTTATCTTAGAATGATTAACTGAGGATATGACTCTTTTTTGCTCCATAGGCACAATATCTCCTTAATTATACGGTTAATGCTCTTATGTGTGTGCCAATATTACATACACATTGTTTAATGAATTCTGGAGGCCTTATTTATTAAATTGAACATAAATGTAGATCTTAACTCTATCTCCATGAGTAAAAATGATCCCAAAAACACGGTTTTTCACAAGTATGATGTTGAGGCTTCAATAGATGAAGTAGAAAATACTGAAACACAATCTGTTTTTAAATATGGATTTACTATTCTATCCAATCCTAAAAATGTCCGCCTTACTATTGAAGGCGTTACCAAAATATCTGGAAATCCTAAAGAACTTGATGACATACTTAGTAAAGATGAAAACGATGTTCCAAAAATATTATCCACGATTTATCAAGAATTATTTCCGACGTTTTTCTTGCTTTCAAAAAGTCTCAATGTCTCCTGTCCTCCTATACAGATTGGAGGAATGAGTGCGGGTAATATGACTCCTGAAACCAATATCCACGAAATTAACGATATTATTGAAAATACTAATGAGATGACTGACGATGCAACAAGTACCGAAATGAGCCCTGAATCTAAATTAGAAAATCCAGATATTGCTCAATCTAACATATAATCATGATTTCTGACATATTTTTAAGTGTTATATGGTGAGGATACATTATGATAATTTTCAAATCAGATTTTAAAAATAAAACTCATAATCATTGTAAAAATAGACGTGCTATTGCAAATGTTGTTACAAGTGCAATTGTTATATCAGCTGTAAGTATATTGGGTGTTGCAATGTTAGGATGGTCAAATAGTAATTTAGCAATTCAAAAACAAGAAATTGAAGAGGCGTTTTCTACACAAATAAATAAAATAAACGAAGATCTTATTTTTGATAATGTTTGGT
>CAZQXU010000159.1:0-2451 GCA_964597385.1 uncultured Nitrosopumilaceae archaeon
TTATGATAGGCCCATTATTAGGCACAGTATTTCTTGAAGGACTAGACATCACATATAGAATTCTATTTCAAATAACCGCATTTATTTTGGCTAGCGCCATAATTGTTGCTCTTTTGATTTCAAGAAAGAGCGTAACAAACCACCATGAAAAATTCTCATTTTTATCAATTAAAGAGATGAAAAGATTTCCAGAAGTCATAATATTATTAATTTTTTGTACGTCTTCTTTTGGAATAATTCTATCAATTTATCCAGCGTTCTTAAATGACAGCGGAATGTCAGATACAGATATTTTGTTATTGTATTTTGCGTTTGGAATTTCAAGAGTAATCTCACTTGCATTAGCAGGTAAGTTCTCAAAAAGAACCAGCCAGACATTGATTGCAGCTACAATTGCAGTTTCTATTGGATTGTTAATTTCTGCAGTTTCAGATTCAATCATCATGTTTGCAGTGGCACTTGTTTTGATGGGATTTGGATTTAGTATATTTTTCCCATTGACTCTAGAAATAATTCTTAGTAGAACAAGCAAAACAATATCAGGAAAGATAATTGGAGCATATGAAACAGTTTTTGGAATAGGTTGGGTGATTGGACCTACATTAGGAGGACCGATTGCCCAGTCATTTGGAAATCAATCACCATATATTGTATTTTTTATCATTGGAATTGCAATTACAATTTTAGCTATCACACATAGAAATAAACTGGAACCAAAAAAGATACAAAATATCTAATTAAATAATTGAAATTAAGAAACTAGATTGAAGTAGTTCCTCGTTTTTGTGTACAGATATCAAGTGCGTCTTCTACTGCAGTGACAAAAACTTTACCATCACCTTTTGTTTTTGTACATGCAGCTTTTGCAATTGCATTTAAGATGTCATTTAATTTTGGATCATCTACAACACAAATTATCAAATCTTTGGAGAAATATTGTCCAACTAGTGGCGGATCATCTGATCCCTGACCCTGAACATGACAGACAGTTACTCCTCCAACGCCGATTTTTTTAATTGCAGCTACAGTTTTGTCTTTAAGTTCAGGTCTAACAATTACTTCTATTTTTTTCATTAATTAATGTAAGAATAGTTGTTTTTTAAAACAATAGGGACATTCTCGAAGTTGATTTTCAGGGATGAATTTGTGAAGAATAAAGATTTGAAATTTCAAAAACATTACATTTAATTTCAAACAAGTCGATTTTAGTTCATGTTTGATTATTCATTAAACATAATGGGTAGTGAATGGATAATCATAATTTTTGTTGCCCTAGTATTGATTTTAGGAACTAATCAACTTCCAAGTGCTGCAAGGAAATTGGGAAAAGCTGTAAATGAATTTAACAGAGCAAAAAATGAAGTTCAAAGTCAGATGAAGAGTGTTTCAGATACAAATCTAGACATATCAGAACCAATGGAGACAGAGAGACAGAAACTAGAGATGATTGCAAAATCACTTGGAATAAACTCTAAAGAAAAATCAGATGATGAACTTCGAAAAATAATTTCAGATAAAATGGGACCAAAAAAAACAGATAGTTCAGAAAATAAAGTATAATTATTTAGATTTAATTCGATAGAGATTTTTATCTAATCTTTTTTTTGCAAATTTGTAATATTCAGGTACAATTTCGAATCCAAGATATTGTCTATTCAATAATTTGCTAACTACTGCAACTTGCCCTGATCCTAAAAATGGATCAAATATGATATCTTTTTTCTCACTAGAATAATCTAATAGTTTTTCAATTAATTCGGCAGGTAATTTAGTGGGTGTTTTTTCATCACCTGTCCAATATTCACGTTTAATTTCCCACACATCTTCTTTGTCCCTATAATGCAGACTGCGTCCTTCTTTGGTTTTAGAATCTTTTTTAAATCTAGAAAATGGATAAAATTTTCTTTGTTTATCATTTTTGCATACGTAAAGACAGTGATAATGTGAAGTAACAAATTTTCTTTTAGTTACAACACCAAATTGGTATTTCCAAATTATATGATTAACAGTGATAAAACCTACATCATCTAATGCCATTAGAATATCTTTGAGATTATTCCATCCAGAAAAAACATACATGCTTCCTGTATCTTTAAGAATTCGAAATGCTTCTTTCATCCAATTATATGTAAAATCATAATAGTCGATAGATTTTATCTCGTTGTAACCTTGCATCACTCTAGAAGAAGTTCGATTATAATTTGCCTTCGTAGCCTTAAAATTAATAGCAAATGGAGGATCAGTAATAATCAAATCAATTTTATTTTTAGGAATTAGCCCCATTCCTTCAATACAATTCATATTGTAAATTTGGTTAATTTCGATTTTCTTCATTTTTAAAATCAAGGCGGTATCCTCGTTTAATAATGTCGTGGAATACTGTTTTTGGCAATATTAACAGTCAACCAATAAATCTTGATGAGATTAAATCAAGTTGAACTTGAAATTTTC
>CAZQXU010000160.1:0-2446 GCA_964597385.1 uncultured Nitrosopumilaceae archaeon
TCTGTTAATAAAAAAAGTCATAAAAAATAATTTGTAATGTCTTATTTTATGATGTGAGTTATGTCTCCTGATGTGATTCTTTTATTTTTTTTATTAGATGATATGACTAAAGCCCCGTCATTATCTATTTTGATTGCTTTGCCTTTTATTTTCCCTTCTTCTGTAATTAGTTCTATGTTTTGACCGATGGTGGATGATTTTTTTGTCCAGTCTTTGATTATCTTTTTAATATCTCCTTTGTTTAATAAACTAAAAATTTCTTCTAATTCCAATAAAAATGATTGAATCAGTAAAACTGGTTTTATTGTTTTATTATATTCACTTAATGATGCAACTCCGTAAAAATTTGGTGTATTATTTAATATTTTTTCAATTTGCTTAACTTCAACATTATAATTTATTCCGACTCCAAGAATCATATTTTCAATTTTGTTTGATTCTATAGATGCATCTACTAACATTCCAGCAATTTTTTTACCGTTAATTGTAATGTCGTTTGGCCATTTCACCTCAGATTTTATGTTTAATGTTTTCTCAATTGCGTTTGTTAATGCAAGTGCCGATGCTAATGGAAATAATGTGATGACCGATATGTCAAATTTTGGACGTAGAATTATTGAAAACCATATGCCTCCTTTGGGTGAAATCCATTTTCTTCCTAGTCTTCCCTTTCCATTGGTTTGTTTTTCTGCAATGATCAGTGTCCCATGAATTGCTTGTGATGCCATTTTCACTGCCTGGTTTTGAGTTGAATCAACTGACTCAAAATAATACGTATGTTTTCCAAACGATTTGGTCTTTAACCCCGATGCTATCTCCCATGGAAGTAATTTCTCAGTGTTTGATTCTAATCTATATCCTAGCTTTTGTTTTGACTCTATTTTGTATCCCATCTCTCTAATTTTTTTAATATGTTTCCAAACTGCAACTCGACTTATTCTTAATACATCACTCAAATCTTGGCCTGAAAGGTATTCTGTATTGTGCGATTTTAGAAATGATAATACTTTGACTATTCCTTGACTATCAAACGAACTATATGTCATTTGGATTTATTTTTTATTCATAGTATAAAACATCAACTTAGAATCCAACATCAAAGTCAAACCCGCCACCATCTGAATCCATTCCTCCATCTGATGCAGATTCTCCACCAATATCATTGGGGATGCTTTCTGCTGGTACATAATCTGTCATCATCATACCCATCATGCTAAACATCATTGAAAACATCATAATGTCCATTATTCCAAAAAACATCATAGTGGGAAGAATTGATTTGTTATCATCCATGTATTGTTTTAGTTTTTCTTTATCTCCACTTTTGTACAGTAAAGACATTTGATTCCATTTATCTTGTAATTCGTGAATTCTTTCTTCTAATTCTTTCGTTCCCCTATCTGTAATTTTAAGCTCAATTTTTTTTCCAAATAGCCCTTTTTTTTCTTCTACCTGTATCAACTCTCTTTCTTCTAGTTTTTCAAGAATTTTGTTTAGTTCCTCCCCGTCAATCTGTGCTGCTTTTTGTATTTTGTCAAATTTTTTAATTCCTCTTGCAATTGCTCCTAACACCACTACGTCTTTTGGCTCTTCTGGCATAGATTCCATGTCGTTTAATTTTCCCTGCTGTTAAAATACCATGCTATTTCCTTTAAAAATTATATCCTACATTGCTTTACTTTTTTTCATGGAATGCGATTCTTATACTGATGACGAAATAAGAGAGATTCTTTCCTTAAAGAGTGTTGCAGTAATTGGTATGTCTAAAAATGAACACAAGGCTGCACATTATGTTCCAAAATACCTCTCTGAAAATGGATTTAATATAATTCCAGTAAATCCTACAGCTGATGATATTTTAGGTAAAAAATGTTTTAGCACAATTTCTGAAGTTGTTGATGATGTTGATATCATAGATGTGTTTAGACCATCTGATCAAGTACTTCCAGTAGTGGAAGAAGCAATAAAGAAAAAACCCAAGGTAATTTGGCTTCAAGAAGGAATTCATAATGTTGAAGCTGAAAAATTGGCAAGAGATAATGGCATAAAAATCGTATTTAATAGATGTATGTTGGCAGAACATCAGAGATTATCTTGATTATGACTTTTGATACTTTTTACAATGAATTACATGAATTAGTAAACAAACATGAAAAAAATAATACTCCGCTAAAAGTACAAAAAGATCTAGATGTAAATATTGTAAAAATTTTTGGTGAAAACATTACAGCTTTGGCACGTGCAAAAAATGGACTAATTGATGTAACAGAGCTTGCATATGCAACCGCAGAGCATCATCCATATTGGAATCTGCTTTACAACTGTTCAGAAATAGCAAACATTGTTTTAGAAAAATGGAACAATGAATTATCCATAAAAGATACTAGTGATATCGAATGGTCAATAAAGGAATTAAAACAATCCCTAGAAAAGATAACCAAAAAAA
>CAZQXU010000161.1:0-97 GCA_964597385.1 uncultured Nitrosopumilaceae archaeon
GATTTTGTTATTAAAGGAACAATAAATTGAGTGATTCAAAAAAATCTAAAGACGCAGAAGACATTTTGTCTGAATTTCACGACACTCATGTATCACC
>CAZQXU010000161.1:197-2436 GCA_964597385.1 uncultured Nitrosopumilaceae archaeon
TGAACCTGAACCAGCGTTATCTTCACCTGAACCTGAACCAGCGTTATCTTCACCTGAACCTGAACCAGCGTTATCTTCACCTTCAAACACTTCCTCAATTGAAAATAAACATGATCCTGAAGAACGGGATGTAATTTTTGTTGGTAATAAACCGATTATGACATATGTCTCAGCTACTTTGACACAACTTTCAACAAGACATACAGTTACCATTAAAGCTAGAGGAAAAAAAATTACACAAGCAGTTGATGTATCTCAAATGATCGTTAAACGAATGAATACAGTTGGATATGTTATTAGTGATGTAAGGATTTTATCTGATTCACTTCTTTCACAAGATGGAAAATTACGTAATGTCTCTACAATTGAAATTGACATTACAAAAAATTAAATCTATTAGAAATCTGATCTTTATATCTGCAGGTATTTTGGTTGTTATGCTTCTTGGATTTGTTATATCTTCTTGTGGAATTCAACACATTACAATTATTAATGATTTAAAATCATATGATGTATCTTTTGATCCTGAATTTTGTGATGGTTTAGTTGAAAGAATTAATTTGTTTAATGATGATTGTGAACCTAAAATTGAAATTATAGATTGTGGCTAAATAATATCTGATATGAATGATATCCCAAAATAAATTAACATAGAACTCAAGATAATCATTAAAATTTTATAATTTCTATTCGAAAGAATTTTGATACTTTTAGATGCAATATGTGCAATTGAATACAACCATACAAAATCCATCCAAATATGTAACACAAAAACAATTAGTATTCCTGTAAACGCCCAAATTAGCATTGCATCTGAAATTAATTTAAAGCCAATACTTAACCACCAAATTATGAAAAATGGATTTACTGCACTGAGAATAATCCCTGTAAATATTGCTCCATGTTTTGGATTGGAATGTTTTGTATCATTTTTTTGCAATATTGATTTAATCTGTAATCCTGCAAAAATAAAAAGTACAATTGCGCCTAAAATAGAAATTATAGTTCTAAACTCTGGAAAAATTTCTAATGAGAATACTCCAATTCCTAATAAAATTATCAATGGTAGTTCTACTATAGTATGACCAATGGCCATTTGCATTCCTGCTTTCCCTCCACCCCGCAAACCTTGTGCTATGTTTGCTGCAAATAATGGGCCTGGGGCCATTACCCCTGATGCCGAAATCAGAATAACTGTAAATGCAAATTCTGGTATTTGATTCAATGATTTTCTATTATTATTGATTATGTTATAAAATAAACATGATAGTCTGATGATTTTACTATTTGTAAATTGAATCTTTTATGTTTCGTGTTTCTTCATCTGTTTCTTTAATTGCTAATTCTGCTTTCTCTGCTTCTTTTTGTAATAATGGAATATCACATGAAGTTCCAGGAATTAATTTTGCTATTCCAGTACATAATTCTGCACTTGATCTAAAATCAGGACCAGTCCCATCTGTTTGAAAAAGAACCACAATTACATCCTGATTTGTTATGCTGCCTTCATTGAGTAACACTCCAGGAATTCCTGGAATTGTCCCATGTTGTAGGATTTTCAATCCTGATTTTCTCAACTTCTCTCTTGCAGAATCTGTATTTCCTACAGCAACCATTCCTCCTAATCCGCTAAGAGATTTTACTGCGACACTACTTACTACCAGTTCTATTTTTTGTTTTTTTGCCCATTTGAGCATTGTTCTTGCAATAGTTCTATGTAATGATTCGTGAATAGTAAGATAAGATAGGAAAATTGAAACCTTGAGATCATCATTAACAAAAATTCTTGTTGGATAATTTGGTTTTCCTTCTTTAACTACACTAATTGTTGGAAAACTATCTGAATCAATAATCCCTGCTACACTAAATTGTGATGTCTGAATCATTGATTCGGTTGCAATTGCACTGGCAAACCCCATAGATGGAAATCCATCTATCAAATACCCTCCTTCCACATTAATTGGTCTTAATTCTTTAATTCTAATTTTAGAGTACAATGTGTTACATTGAGACTTGCTGAATAATAGTTTTTATCCGATTATTTTTTTAATTTTGAAATCAATGCGGCATAAATGAAAGGTAAAATTGTTGTGACTTCTGCATGAAGTGTGGATTGTCTTGCCTGTTGTGTGACTTTCCCCCACGAAATAGCTTCTCTTACTAATGCTCCGCTTAAACTACCATTCTCCTCAAATATTTTTTCTATCGATGTGTTTGAATCTATTTGAATATCTTTTAC
>CAZQXU010000162.1:0-2414 GCA_964597385.1 uncultured Nitrosopumilaceae archaeon
CCTTCTTCCATTTGTTTAACTAGTCAAATTATCGTTTAAACTCTTTTTACACGCATACTTTGATACTTAATAATCTAGTAAGCTTTCAAGCTTACCGTATTCTATGAACTAGTATCATTAACTAGATTCATGGATACAAACACAAATTCAACAAAAAAAGAAAGCAGTTGGAACAAAATGGTACACGCCCCTTTCAAAAAAGTGGTTGCCTTTGATCTCATATGTATGGGAATCGGAGTAGTAATCGGAATTGGAATCGGTGTATATCTGATAGCAGGTATGTGAATAGAGACAAAATATGCCTCTTCGAAAATCAATACCGCGATACAAAAAATCGTACTATGCGATATTTGCTATTAGTGTAGCAACAGTTGTCATCATGACAATATTTTAATTCATATACGAACTTTTTTTGAATTTTTATTTTTTTCATACAGCATACTTAATTATGATTGTCTGGTAGTTGTATTGTGGTTAGTAGAAAACTCACAGCCAAAGAAATAGAAGAACAGAATAAACAACAGAAACTTCGAAATAAACTCTCTCGTGCTGCTCGAAGAAGTGGAAATGTAAAGAAAAAAGAAGGCAAAGTTAACAAGGCAAAAGCAAAAACAAAGACTCCAAGATCCCAAAAAAAGATGGCAACCGTGAAAAAATCTCGATACTAAATTATTTTTATTTTAAAATATTTTTTAAAACTTTCCTGATTATTAGTATGAACGAATTCTACTCTTCTCTTTTATACCAACTTCTTTAATCCAAATTAAATAGATAGGTGGAGGATTTCCAGACCATGTTACCTCACACCATCTATTTAATATGTTAAAAGCAATTTGGTTCAATCTTGATTTAATCAAACCTTATCTTTAGAAAATTTATTTACAAAGTATGAAAATATTTTGTAGTGCAAATCATCCACAATCGCTAAATATTCTTCAGCAAAGCAGAGGTGAATCTAACTTTGAATAAAATCATTATCGTTTCGGCAATAATCGCAATTATTGTAATAGGTGGATTAGGCATGTATTTCTCCATTATTACGCCATCTCAAGTGGCCTCTGTAACAAATAACCCTAATACCAAAGTAATGCCATTAGAAACTCCATCACAATTTCCATATCAAATCAATAAGGAAGTTTTTGATTTATCAAAGTCGTCAAATCCTACAAATCTATCAAACGAACCAATAAAATTCAAATCATATCAAGAAATTTCTGACTATGTCAAAGAATCTAGCAAAAATTATCAATCAATGATGTACATTCGAGATTCTGTAATGATGCCTGCACCATTTACAGCAAATGAACCGCGCCCTGATATGCCGACTTCGATGAGAGAGGGACAGTTTGTATTGGAAGAAGCACTAGAGATTCAACAAAGAAGAATTGAAAGTGGACAAGCTGTTTCATCTACAGGTTCTGACACTTCACTTGATTCTTCATACGGACAAAACGAGTACTCTGCCACAAATGTTCAGGTCAAAAATGTAGATGAGCCAGATTATCTAAAGACTGATGGAAAGTATGTCTACATCGGAACGCAAAACACCATATCAATTATTGATGCTTATCCTCCTGAATCTGCAAATGTAATTCTTAGATTTGCACTAGATGTTGAACCACAAAATATTGAAAACATGTTTCTAAATGATGATCGTCTTGTGTTAATGTATCACGGAAGATCTGAGGGCCAAGCAATCTCTGAATTTGATTTTAAACCATATCCAATTTACAACTCAAAGACAATCATCTCAATACTGGATGTGTCTGATAAGAAAAATCCACAAGTAATCTCAACTTATGATGTTGACGGAAATTATTACAACTCAAGAATGATTGGCGATATAGTATACGTCCTATCCACAAGTGGTGTTGATTATTCTAATCTGATAGTTCCTGCAATAACTGCCGAAGACACGGTACTATATCCAGACGTGTATAGATTCCCAAATCCTGAGCCTGGTTACAACTTTAACACAATTACTGCAGTTGATGTTTCAGGCAAACTAATCAATTCAGAGACGTTTATGATGGGATATTCTAACTCTATCTTTGTATCTGAAGATAATCTGTACATCACATATGAAAAAAATATCGCTCCAGTTGATTATGATCTAATGCAAAAAGAACGATTCTTTGATGTTGTTGTTCCGTTATTACCAAAAGATACTCAAGACAAAATAAAATTAATTCAAGATGACTCGACACTAGATTCAAGAGAAAAGTGGAGACAGGTGTCAAAAGTATTGCAAGATACCTACAACGGTTTGTCCAAAGAAGAAAAAGACAAACTATTTTCAAAGATACAAGATGCAATGATTGAATATGATTCCAAGTGGCAAAATAATACTAGAAGAACAGTTATTCACAAGATTGCATTAGATGAAGGAAATCTAAAGTATGTTGCAAACAATG
>CAZQXU010000163.1:0-2411 GCA_964597385.1 uncultured Nitrosopumilaceae archaeon
GGCTAAATTGGCAAGAAGGGATATTTAACATGATTTCAGCAAGTACAACTACAGGGTTTCAAACAACAAATCTAGAGAACATAAATCCACTCGCACTTACAATAATTACCACTGCCATGGTAATTGGAGGATGTGGGTTTTCTACAGCCGGAGGTATCAAGATTTTCAGATTTATGCATCTAGCAAAAATCAGACATGTCTTTAATCGAAAAAACGCACAGATATCTGAATCAGATAAAAAAGACATCATAGTTGGAATTATAATTCTGGCAGTATCTGTGATTGTTCCACTTTTAATTGCCACATACATGTATACATTAGGATATGATTTTCAAAATGCATTTTTTGATGGAGTTTCTGCCATTACAACCACTGGACATGGTGCAGGAACTGTCAGCTCAGAGTTGGATTCTGTAATGACGATGATATTTGGATTTTTGATGATCCTTGGAAGAATTGAGATAATTTTACTGGTGTATTTATTCATTCCAAAATTGATGAATTAAAATCGAAGATATAACATAACTTGTTTAGAAAAAACTATTCAACAAACATTAAATCCAAAAATAATTTCAAAATACTGTGCAAATATGAGCGCAAGTATTATTTACAGTTAAATTTTGCGTATAGAAGTGGACCCACACAAATTTCATGGTAAAGATATCCCTCACATAAAATTAGATCCGAAGATGACAATTGAGGATCTGGTGGATGTTTTTGCAAGTTCAGGATACAATGGGAGACAGTTAGGCGAAGCTGCAAAGCTATTTGCCAAAATGATCAAAGAAGATGCAACCATATGCCTAACTGTATCAGGAGCGATGACACCTGTAGGGTTTGGTGGAATTATCAAAACTTTGATAGAACGAGGATTCATAGATTGGATCATAACAACTGGTGCCAATGTTTATCATGAAGATCATTTTGCTTGGGGGTTACCAGTTAAACAAGGACATTTTGATGTTGATGATATGAAATTGTATGAAAATGAAATTGTACGAATTAGAGATGTGTATATAAAATTTCATGAGACATTAGAAGCTGAAGATTTAATCATTCAGAAATTATTTGCAAATGATTTTACCGATAAACCGTTTACAACTGCAGAATTTTGTAATTTGTTGGGAAAAATGAGCAAAGAAAAAGCCAAACATCCAGAAAAAAGCTTTATCACAACAGCTTACGAATATGATGTTCCAGTGTACATATCCACAATGAAAGATTCGTCAATAGCTATGAATCTAGCAGTACATAGATTACATGATAAAATATACAAATTAGATTTTGTCAAAGAGATAATCGAGCAGGCTGCAATTTTGTATAATTCAAAAAAATCAGGCATATTAGAACTTGGTGGAGGAGTTCCAAAGAACACAGCTCAGCAAACAGGTCCCATGTTAGATCAAATATTACAAAGAAATGATGGAGGTCAGGACTATGTGATACAAATCACAGATGCAAGACCAGATACAGGAGGATTATCCGGTGCAACACTACAAGAAGGAAAAAGTTGGGGAAAAGTTCAAGATGCTCATCATGATATGATTACAGTTTATGCAGATTCAACTATTGCATTTCCTATTTTAGCATTATATGTTCTTAGTAATCAAAAATCAAGAGAGCCAAAAAGACTGTATAAGAAGTTAGGAAAATTTTACGATAAATTACAAGCAGATTATTTGAAAAAACCTAGTGAAACTAAAAAACAAAAAACAAGAAAAACAAAGAAAACTTAAAACTTGTCAAAACGAGCACGTTCTAGATCTCTGTCATCTTTAGATTCTTTTTTCCATTCTTTGTAATGTTCTTTACAAAGAACGGTTTTTTTGCCTACTGAAACTACACGCAGTCCTGCGTTTTCTACCTTGGTGGTATTTAATGAACGGGCTCCTTCTTTGTCACAGCCATCAACATTACATTTTGCACCTTTTGAAACAATACCCATGATTATAGATAAATTAGATGTTATTTATATTTGAGAAAAAGTAACTTTTGCAATATTGTTTTTTAATCAATGATTTGAAAAATCAAGATTATACATCGTTTATAAGAGGAATATTTTTTTCTGACAATATGGGTGGAACCAAAAAAGTCAGTCCAGCAAAACAGGACAAGACCCAAAATGCAAAGGATGGAAAAGACTCGAAGGATTCAAAGAAGAGTCGAAAAGACAGAGGCGAGGGCGGTCCACGTAAAGCAGAGATTACAGTAATGGTAAATGAAGCAGAAGCGATTAAAATTATCAAAAGCTCCAAAGTTGTAACAGTTCACGATCTTGCAAGACAAACTGGAGTTAAAATATCAGCAGCAAACGCATTTTTAATAGAATCAACAAAGAAAGGAATTGTAAAGCGTACTGGTGGATATAGCGGACATTACATCTATCAAGCAGTTTCCTCATAGAGACAAAA
>CAZQXU010000164.1:0-2394 GCA_964597385.1 uncultured Nitrosopumilaceae archaeon
TGTTTTACTAGGGTTTCAATTGCTTGTTTCATCTCCATTGCAGAATATTTTGTTGGGTGGACAAGCTCAGCTGTTACCAATCCCATATTTTGTAAAGAATTTACAAGATGGTAAGTTTCTGTTCGCGGCATTTGTAATGCTTTTGCGATCTCTGATGCTGATTTGGCTCCATATTTCCCAAGATAAATGAAGACTTTGCTTTGGTTTGCAGTTAAACCAAAACTGATCAGTTCGTTTTTGATTCTTTCAAGCGTAATTTTGTGTTTATACAGTTCAGTTTCTGAATCATTATCAAAAAGTGTCATCTCACGTATCGTACTCATGTCTTCATTTACTCCATAATGTTTTTGTTAATAGGCACAATGGATGTTTCTCTAACTCATGTGTTCTATTTTGGAACTAATTGACAATTTTATGTGCCAATTTAGCCCATTTTTATTTTTTAAAATTTGAAAACATGTAATTTTCAAAATTGAAATTAATTTTAATTTGTTTCATTGTGTATCTTGAATCCTCACAAAATTTCCCAGATATGGGAATTAAGCATTATATTTTCAAAATTATTTACAAAAAATTTGTCAAGCTTCTAATCCTATTTTTTTAATCATATTGAAATCTTTTTCGGCTTCGTTTCCACCCATCGTAAGATACCCTGATGTGATTATTCCGTTTGCACCACTTTGTAATAGTGCCTCACCCGAATCTGTAAGATTTGTTTCTCTTCCTCCAGAAATTTTTATTACAGATTCTGGTAACAGGAATCGAATTACAGAAAACATTCTTACAATTTCGGAATTTTCTAATTTTACTTGCAACTCCAATGGTGTTCCTGGTACAGGTACTAGTATGTTTATTGTTACTTCTTCCGGATAAAGTGCAGCTAATTCATTGGCTAATTCTATTCTTTGTTGTCTTGTCTCCCCCAAACCGATTATTCCACCCGTACACAATTCCAATCCTGCGTTGCGAGCAATTTGCAATGTTTTTAATCTGTCATCATACGTGTGAGTAGTACATATCTCTGAAAATTTTGATTTTGAAGTTTCTAGATTGTGGTTGTATCTTTTTACGTTAAGCTCTTTGAGTTTTTTTGCTTGCTCTGGTGTAAGAAAACCTAGGCTACATTCTACATTGATGCCGACCTTGTCATTGATTTCTTTTATTATGTTGCACACTTTATCAAAATCTCTTGGAGATGGCTCTCTCCATGCAGCTACAAGACAATATGATTCAGCTCCTTCTGTTTTTGCTTTTTTTGCTTTGATTACAACTTCTTCTGCAGAAGGTAATTGATAGGTTTCAATTCCAGTATCAAAAAATGCAGACTGCCCACAAAAAGAACAATCCTCACTGCAAGCATTTTTCTTAATATTGTTTAATTGTTCTACATCTACTTTCTTTCCATTAAAGTCTCTAGTTATCTGATTTGCAGCTTTTGCCAGATCTGGAACATTTTCATCTGGTATGTTGAATAGTTTTTCAGCGTCTTGACTTGTTATTCCAATGCCTGAAAATACGTTTTCTTGGCATTCTCTGATAAATTCCAAGACATCATTCATGATATTTTACTATGAATTCTATTAAAAAAGATTAGTGAATTAAAAATTGGATTTTCATGCGTGATTATATCATTGCATATGTTATTGTTGAAAATTGAATTTTTAATTTTATTTACCATGCAGTTTTATTTTCTGCTGATTTTATCGTCTGGATAGTTCTATTTAGCAAGATGTCTAACTCTTTTTCAGATATTGCTAGTGGCGGTACAAGCATGATTATGTTTCCTAGTGTGCGAAGATAAATCCCGTGCTTTTTGCCTTCTTCAAAGAATATTTTGTTGATTGACTTTTTTGGATGAATTGGTGTTTTATTTTTTTTATCCTTGACTAGTTCTATTCCCATTAGCATTCCTTTGTGCCTAATGTCTCCAACTGATTTTAATTCTGATATTTTCTCATAATACTCTTCAAAAATTTTTGATGTCTTTTGAATTTTTTTAATCAAGTTGTTTTTCTGATACAGTTTTAGATTTTCATTTGCAACTGCAGCAGCTATTGGATTTCCAGTATATGTATGTCCATGAAATAGATGCTTCCAATCATTAAATTCACCCAGAAATGAATCATAGATTTTTTTATTTGCTAAAGTTGCAGCCATTGTTAGATATCCTCCTGTTAACATTTTTCCAAATGATACTATGTCTGGAATGCTTTTTTGTTCAGTGTATTGAATCATAGAACCTAACCGTCCAAAACCTGTTGCTATCTCATCTAATACTAGTAATACATTGTATTTTTTACACAGTTTGCTTATTTTCATTTGGAATCCTTTTGGAAATATGATGACTCCTCCTGCTACCTGTGCTCCACTTTCCATAACAAATGACGCAATTTT
>CAZQXU010000165.1:0-2380 GCA_964597385.1 uncultured Nitrosopumilaceae archaeon
TAGATTGTTTTGTCTATGATTTGTCTGTTAAGAGATGCTTGTTCAATATTTCCAGCACTTAGCATACTTTCAGTATTAGAAAATGCGTTTGTAATCAATATGTCACTTTCAGCATCTACGGAGATTGCAGCGTTTTTGAAATTATCAGTATAGATATTTTTTGCAGTTTGAAGATTATTCAAAGATTCATCTTTAGTAGGTGATTTTTCAGCGGTTGAAAGCGATGCTTTCAGAGAGTCCCATTGGTCTCCAAATGTTGTAGAAAATGCAACAGGAGTACTAATTATGAACGCAAGTGCAAATAAACTAGATAAAATTATTTTTCTGGGTATATTCAATAGAAAACTTTACAGAAATAGAGTATTAAAATCACTGCGTCATTCCATAACGTTAAAACAAAAATATGAAAAGATTGAAATCTGTTTTTCTATCAAGTTTCAAACAAATTTTTTATTTTTCAAAAGTTTACAAAACAGATTGTTCTAATCACATCATTTTGGGGATAAACACAGGTATAGATTAAATTCTCATATAGTTGGTATCTGAATGTGAATTTCTGAACCATTATCTTTTCCATTTGATTCTGCCCAAATTTTGCCATTATGGTTTTCTATGATAATCTTAGATAATGACAAACCTATGCCTGTTCCTCCGTGTTCCCTAGTTGATGTGGTGTCGACTTGGTAATACTTTACAAATATTTTGTCAAGGTTTTCTTGTGAAATGCCTATTCCATTATCTTTGATAGTAATGTGAACGTTGTTTCTAATCCTGTTTGTTATTATCTCAATTCTACCTTCTTGCTTTGGACAAAAATCAATGGCATTGCTTAATACATTGACTATGACCTGATTTATTCTATCTTTATCACAATTACACATCAGGTTTTTTTCCAGGGACTCTACAATTGTAATGTTCCTTTTACTGAATTCATCTTTTAATTGTTCTATTCCATCCTTGACAATTAACGATATGTCGTTAATTTCCATATTAAATTTTAGTTGGTTTGTTCCTATTCCATTAATGTCAAGAATGTCAGTGACCATATTTTGCATCTTTATGCAGCTGTTCTTTATCCTCAATAGTCGTTCTATTTGATTTTGATTTAAGTCTCCAAAATGTTTTGATAAAAGTAAATCCACATATCCGATTATTGGAACTAGTGGTGTTTTTAGCTCATGTGTAACCATGGCTGAAAAATCATTTTTCATGATATCAATTTTGTTCAGCTCTATCACCATTGTTTTAAAATCATGTATCAATTCCTTGATCTCATCCGGACCATGCACTGCAATGTCTACATCAAAATTCCCTGCGGTAATCTGTTTTACTGATTTTTTTAAATCGTTGATTGGAGTTGCTAGTCTTTTTGAAAAAAATATTCCTAGAAAAATAGATAGAGATACCAAAATTGGAAAGATAATCTCCAAGACTATAGTACCTTCTTTTGTCACTCTATCTATGTTTGAAGAAAGTAATAACGATGTATTTTCTAGTGATTTAATACCATCATTATACTCTAAATTATTATTTTCTGCATGAAGCTTCAACGAATCCGTGTATAGTGACTTTTGCTCTGTGTATTCATCGCTTTCTAAAATTGATATGGCTTGTTCGTATTCTCCGTCATCTGTTAATTTTATTGCCTCTTTTTCCATGTTTACAAGTTGAATGTTTATTTTATCTAATTCCAAAAAAATGCTGTTGTTTGCATTACCATATGGCTCTTGGATCAATTTGTCTAACACTGGTTCAATTTGAAAATATCTTAATTTCCATTTTTCATCATGAGTAAAGGCATAATTTCTTGCGGATTGAGTTAAAACTTCATCATAGTATATTATCAATCTATCACTTTCCAGAATAGATGCTTTTGTTTTAAAATCCTCAATTGATTCTGGTACTGCAGTTTTGAGTGAATCTACAATAGTAACAAACTGATATAGTGAAACTACTCCAATGATTCCCGATATTGCAGTAATTATAAGAAATCCAAGGATTAGACTTTGTGAAAATTGCATATGATATTATGTTCATATTCATTGATGAGACAATTAATGTAAAATTATGATTTAATTAGTTAATGATAGTATACTTTTTCTTCTAAAATTATTTAAATTTCGCATCATAATGACTTTTCCACTTATTTTGAAACTAAAGAGTGCATAAGTTCCAGTAGAGGTGAATCTGTGGGAGTATCAAACCAATTTAACAGAACTCATTCCCGGTATCATTATTTCATATAATCAAATTGTATAGATCTTATCGATGATAATATCATGATTATTATAATAAAGGATAGATTTAGAAATAATTTTCAATAAAGTTGCTCAAAATCTTATTAATGAGAAACAGGTAGTATAGGTGAAAATAATGGCTA
>CAZQXU010000166.1:0-2305 GCA_964597385.1 uncultured Nitrosopumilaceae archaeon
AAGACTTTGATGTTGAAGCTTGTGGTGGAACACATGTCAAAAAGACAAAAGAAGTTGAACTAATCAAAATTACAAAGACTAAACGAATTCAAGATGGCGTTGTTAGATTGGAATTTGTCTCGGGTCCAACTGCTAAAGAATATGTAAAACAACAAGAAATTGAAAACACAAAAAGAATTCAAGAAGAAAAACAAAAAGAGATAAAAAACAAACAACGTGAAGAAGAAAAACAAAAAGCAAAAGAAAAGATTCCAGTTTTACTAGAACAAGTTGCAGCTCAATCAAGTAGTGGAATAATAGATGAAATCGAAATTAATGTAAATAAAATAAAATCATGTTTTACAAATTCAAAACAGTACGACGAGTTTTTCCACATGAACTTTGGCAAAAAACTAGTCAAAGATAATCCAAATTCTGTGTATGTCGGAATTTTTGAATCAGGTCCAACAATTCGAGTAATAGCATATTCAGGAGATGAGGCCTCAAAGAGCAAAAATGCCGGAAATATTGCCAAATCCGTGGCTGAAATACTGGGCGGAGCAGGCGGGGGAGACGCTAAATTTGCCCAGGGTGGAGGAAAAGACACATCTAAAATAAACGACGCAATAGCCAAAGCAAAATCAATGATTTTAGGATGATGATATTATGGAAATAAGATGGAATGAGATTGAATCAAAATGGAGAAAGAGATGGAATGACTCGAAAAACTTTGAAACAGATCCAAGTGAAAAAGAAAAAAAATTCATAACAGTTGCATATCCATATCCAAATTCACCTCAACATATTGGACATGGTAGAACATACACGCTAGCTGATGTTCATGCAAGATTTTATAGAATGAATGGATTCAATGTACTCTTTCCCATGGCGTTTCACTATACTGGAACTCCAATACTTGGGATGGCAAAAAGAGTAGAGGCAAACGACAGAGAAATAATCGAGAATTTAAAAAATCTTTACGGAGTACCAGAAGAATCAATCAAGACATTTGTAGAACCAGTAAAGATTGCAGATTATTTCCACAAAGAAATCAAGACAGGAATGATTGAGATGGGTTACTCTATTGACTGGAGACGGGAGTTTACAACAATTGATCCAGTATACAGTAAATTTATCGAATGGCAGATCAAAACATTAAGGGAGAAAAAACTAATCATTCAAGGTTCTCATCCTGTTGGCTGGTGTCCAAAAGATCAAAATCCTGTATCACAGCACGATACACTAGGAGATGTAGAGCCAGATTTTACTGAATATATTTTAATTAAATTCAAATACGAAGATTACATCATTCCAACTGCAACACTTCGACCTGAAACAATTTTTGGTGTTGTCAATCTATGGGTTAATCCCGAAATTGTTTACAAAAAAATTACAGTTGATAATGAAAAATGGATTGTAAGCAAAGAATGTGCATACAAGCTAGAATTTTTGGATAAAAAAATCACATATGACGGGGAGATTAAAGGTGTAGAACTAATTGGAAAATTAGTTACCGTCCCACACAGAAACGAATCGATTCTAATGCTTCCAGCCAGTTTTGTAGAAAGTGGGACTGGTACTGGAATGGTCATGTCAGTTCCAGCCCACGCGCCATTTGACTATCAGGCACTTGAAGACCTCAAAAAGTCAAAAAGTGACCATGATTTAGCCTCAAAAATAGCCAAAATTTTGCCAATCTCAATTATTCAGACTGACGGATTTGGGGAAAATCCTGCAAAAGAAGCAGTTGAGAAATTTGGTGTTGTAAACCAAAGTGATCCAAAACTTGAAGAGGCAACAAAGGAAGTTTATGGAAAAGAGTTCTACGGGGGGAAACTGAAACAAAACACAGAACAGTTTTCAGGAATCAAAGTAGCATATGCAAAAGATACAATCAAGGAATGGTTAATCAAAAATAAATATGCAGATATTTTGTTAGAGCTAACAAACACTCCTGTCAGATGCAGATGTGGAGCTGAATGTGTAGTCAAGGTTCTCAACAATCAGTGGTTTCTAAACTATGGTGATAAAGATTGGAAGGAACTAGCTACCAAATGTTTTGATGAGATGAATATTTTACCGCAAGAGATTAGATCAGAGTTTAACTATGTAATTGGGTGGCTTCGAGAACGAGCTTGTGCAAGACAGCATGGACTAGGAACCAAACTACCATGGGATAAGGACTGGATCGTAGAAAGTCTATCAGATTCTGTAATTTACATGGCATACTATACAATTTCAAAATTTGTAAATGATGGAACATTAAAGGCAGAAAAATTAGCTCCAGAATTCTTTGACTATATTTTCTTGGGCAAAGGTGATGCAA
>CAZQXU010000167.1:0-2289 GCA_964597385.1 uncultured Nitrosopumilaceae archaeon
ACCCACTTACTTATTTGGTAGATGTTATACGTGGTGGAATTTTTGGTAATATTACAGAATTTGTAATTATTGAAATGTGTGTTTTAGTAGTTATTGCATCAATACTTTTTATTATTGCAACAAAATTACTTACAAAACTAGATTTTTAATTATTAGAATTTTTAATATCATTAAAATTTTTATACATATTATTTATTTTTTTAATTATGTCTAAATTATCATATTTGATTAAACTTAGATTTGGTATAACGCAATGCCCACCTATTATTCCTGGATACATCTTTGGTCTGTTTCCTAAATTTTCATGAATTTCATCTGCAAATTTCCACATTTCATCAAAATCTATTTTTTCTGTATCACAAATCATTTTAGTAATCTGAGCATAATTAATTAACCATCCATAATATGTTGTATCAACTAAAATTTTTGCTAATTCGGCAGTTTTAGTGGTAGACATCCATTGTATTTTTTGAAATCTTTTCTCTAATTCTAATTTAATTTTAGGGCTAATTTCTTTTTTATCAGATGAGATAAATTTTGTATATTTTTTTATATCATCTAAAAATCTTTTGTGCACTCCACGTACAGGTGAAAATAAAACTGGTATGTCGACTCTATCTTGAATATATTTTGTAGTACCTGGTTGTACAGTTGAATGAATAATGACAACATCTAAGTCCAAAATTTTTTTTATCCATTTTATTGTTATTTCACTAAATTCGTTTAATTCTCCTGGAAGACAAATATGTAGATATTCTGGATTTTTTATTAGATTATTTTCAGAATAGTTTCTACATTTTGATTTATCACTATCTATTCCTACACAATCAAATCCGCGCTCAGCAAGTAACTCAAAAAGAGTAGATCCAACTTCTCCCATTCCTAAAATGATGTCTGTCATTTGTTACCCTCTGAAAATTCATAGTATTATATTCGTGTTACAGTTGATGTTTTTTAATATGGTAGCCCTGCCCAGACTCGAACTGGGGTTAAGGGCTTCAAAGGCCCCTGTGCTTGACCGCTACACTACAGGACTATCAAAAAAGAGCAACTTGATTCCCCTAATGAACTTTTTATTTACTTATTTCCATACCTAATTCATTACTATATTATTTGAATTAGTTTTTGAATAGGATCTTCCATACTTTCTGATATTTTTCTTGCCTTTTCTTTATGATTATTCGGTGAAATTTCAAGAAATTTTTTCATAATTTTGGTAATTTTTTTGGGATTTGTTTCTCTTTTCACAAGATGATTTTTTACTAAATACTTTTCAACAATATTAGGTACAGCATTATATGAAATTGTTGGAATTCCAAGTAAAGCTGATTCTGCAGTCATAGTCCCACCAGAACCTACAAAAATGTTTGTATTATCTAACAAATATTTTCCATCTAATGCCATTTTCATTATCTTTGCATTTTTACCAAATAATTTTCTTAAACTTTTAATTTGTTCAGAATATCTTCCTAGAATAATAATATTCTCTCCATTAAACTCATTTACAATTTCTTTAATTATTGGTATTATTTTTTTTGATTTTGATGAATATGCTGCTTGCTCTTCTTCCACTCTAATCAAAATATTTTTTCTGAGTTTATTTTTAAACAGCGAATGTCTTTTATGATTAATTTTTCTTTTAATTGTTACTGATGCATCAATTGCTTTGTATTGAATAATATCATTAGAATCTATACCGTATTTTGAAAATTCTTTTTTAGGAATTATCCAAGGGATCAATAATTTCTGAATTAATGGTAGTGTCAATTTCATTACTGCACTAGCATGTGGTGAATCACAAAATGCAACATGTTTAATTCCCATACCAAAAGAAACTCTAGCTGCTTCAGGAGAACAGAAACTAATTACTAATTCTGGAGAAAACTTATTTATTAATAAAGTGAGTTTCTTTATTCTGCTAACACTAGCCTCAAGTTTGTCATATTTTTCACCTCCGCCATGCTTTCCCACATAAATTAGGCCAATTTTTCGAATTTTTGCTAGTTTTGAGACTTGATCATATGATCTAGATGTACACAAAACATTATGCTTTTTCCTTAATCTTTCAATCATTGGTTCAGAAAACAATAATTGTTTAGGAGTTAGAATATCTATCCAAATTTTCAAGTATCTCTCATTATTATGGTTAGTTCAATAAGTTTTTCTTAGTCTAATACTAGCCTTATGTGTAATGGGGGGAGCAAAAGTTGTTGTTTATGGACTCAGTACCGAAGGATATGCTATCGCATGTCAAATGGCAATCAAGGGAGCTGATGTATACATTATTGA
>CAZQXU010000168.1:0-2287 GCA_964597385.1 uncultured Nitrosopumilaceae archaeon
TAAAAGCAAATGAAGAGTATGCTTCATTTGATGTATCTGTTGGAAATTCAACAGGAAATGCTATAATTACTGCATCATTAAACTCAAAAACATCTTCTCAAAAAATTCAGATAGGTAACAATGAAACCCACCTTCCAGACGATCTTATCTTGGAGTTAAATTTGCCTTCTGATGACATGCACGTAAATTCTAAAATGCCTTTTTCTGTTTATCTTAGAACATCTGATAATTACATAATTAGAGCACCATTTGACATAGATGTTAATTTAGAATATGAAAAATTACTAGCTACTCCAAATTCTGATATTCTGACAATAAAAAAGGGTGAATATTATGCCTGGGGAACTCTTGAAACTCATCAAAAAGTTGGAAATACGTTCTTACGTGCAATTCAAAATGAATCCAACTTAGACACTGCAAAAAGCATAAAAATATCTTCAACACTTCCTGCTTCTTTAGCCATTAACGTCTTTCCAAAATTAATTAATGCTGATGTTAAAAAACAAATAGATATTTTTGTAAGTGTAGTTGATTCTGATGGAAATCCCACAATTACTCCTGAAGATATTAAATTAAATTTTTTCTCAAATGATCAATACTCTGTTGGTGATAAATTAGACGATACTATGAAAGAAGTAAAAACTGTAATTAAAAAAGGACAGTTTGGTTATTATCTTAGACAGAATTTAGATCTCTCTCATTTACTTGCTAATGATATCAAAATAGGTGTTAGTGCAGAAGGATATGGAATCGCTACTGATACATTTTCAACAGTAGGAAAATCAATTAACATTGATAATAATAAAATAACTGAAAAAGACGTACAATTATTCATTCCAGAAAGAATACCTAGTAATGCTACAAGTATTGTAACTTATCAAGTAATTGCAGTAGAAGAAGACGATGATGATGTTGATGAAAATGGAAATCCTATTACTGAAGAGACAGAAGATGCTGAAGATGAAGATATAATAATTTTAACTATAGATGATCTAAAAGATGGTGAATTTTATCCCATTCAAACAAATGAAAATTATTATGCTGATGGATATGTTAAAAAATTAAATGTCATCTCTGGCGATTCAAAACTAGTAACAATTAAGGACATTGGTAAAATTGAGGTTGGTAATTCATTTGGTACTGCTACAATTACTTCAGGACAAAAAAGTGGGCCTGTTTTAATTTCTGCATCCGTTCAGGGTGTTGGTTCTGATTCTGTTTTAACTGAAGTTGTTAATACACTTGAGCAAAAAGAAGCCAGGATTTTCTCACCTACAGGTCAGAATACAATATTATTTGATCGTGAAGGCAATTTTGATGTATTTTTGATTGCAATAGATAGCCAAGATAGACCAAAAGTGCTAAAACATGATTCAAAGTATCTTATTACGCCCACCAACGGCGTAATTGAAATCAAAAAGGATACCACTTTTGCATTTGCAACACTTCGTAGTGACTCGTTTACTATAACTGAAGATGAAAGTTTTATTGATTTGAAAGTAGTTCCAATTGGGGAAGGTGCTGATTTATCCCTTGAAACCAAAAAAACCTTTGTTACTCAACCATCATCTAAAATGTTAGTTTTACTTCCTACGAATAAAATAAATGCAAATCATGACAAAAATTTTGGCATAGTACAAATTGTTGATCTACAAGGTAATCCAATAATTCCTACATATGATGTAAAGTCTAAAATCACTTCATCTAAAGAAAGTCTAGTGCAAGTAATTGATGATGCTGTAATACCTTCTGGTGTATCTTATGCCTTATTCCCCATTGAAACTACCGGTGTAATTGGAAATTCTATAATTTCAGCAAGTGCAAAAGGTGTGATTGGAACTGAATCTGAAATTAGTACTGATTCATCATTGACAAAATTAAAAATATTTACTAGTGGTTTATCTGATCAAATCCCAGTTGATAAACCTGTTGAAATAAAATTATTTATCGATGATGAAAATGCAGAATCTGTTCCAGGTGCATCTATTAAGATAAATACTGATGGAAATTCTCTTGTTGTTCCAGATGTCATACAAACAGGTCCTGATGGGAGTGCAGTTGTTAGATTAACTGCGACAAATGGTCCTAGCATTTCATTAAATCTTATTGCAACTGCTGAAGGGTATTCTGAAGGAAAGGATACTCTAACAATTAATGTTGATTCTCCTGATAAAACGTTGAATACTGTAGACCTTGATTTGCCTGAATGGATTGTTTATGTGATTATTGCTGCAATACTTTTGATTGGTGTGCTAGTTGTATTGTTTTTGAAAAAATCAAAAGCTCC
>CAZQXU010000169.1:0-2285 GCA_964597385.1 uncultured Nitrosopumilaceae archaeon
ATTATTGATAAAGTGTTATCAAAGATGTCATGAGTAAAGAATTGGATAAAATGATGTCACAAGCTTATGACTATTGTGAAGACGGTAATTTTTCTGAAGCTCTAAAACTATATGATTTGGCACTAAAACAAGATCCAAAAAACATTCATGTAATAATTGACAAGGGTGTAACATTGCAAAATTTGGGTAGAATGAAACAGGCCATAAAATATTATGATAAGGCATTATCAATTGATCCAAAAAACATCAACGCTTTGGTAAACAAGGGCTCTTCATTACATACAATTGGAAATTATTCTGATGCGATTAGATGTTATGATTCTGCACTTAAAATTGATAAAAAATGTGCTATGGCTATAGCATACAAGGGATTGTCATTGGGTGAATTGGGAAATCTATCTGATGCACTAAAGCATTTCAAAAAAGCACTTTCTATTGATCATGATTATGATCTTGCAAATATTAGTAAAGAAATGGTGCAAGAATTACTAAAATCAATCAAACAACAAAAAGCTAAAACACAGTAACATCGCCAGGTGCAGGCTCTCGTTTATTGATATTTTCATGTGATTCAAAAAATTCCTTATGTTCTATATTTTGATGTTCTCTAAGCTTCTCAATATTTTCAAATCCCATATGACACAAGTAGCATTTTGGCTTGTGTTCATCAATTAATGGAAGTACCATGAGAATTCTAGTTTTGTTTGCCTACTTATTTCTTGAGACCTATGGTTAAGGAATATATCCTTTAACGACTGACTTGTTGTGTGTTAGACCAACTCATATCTGAATCAAAGGCTCTTGATAAAGCAATTTCTGGAGAAGAGCTAACATATGATGATGGAATTGAATTGATGAATTATGATAATTTGCACGTATTAGGTGCAGTTGCAGATATTACAAGAAAAAAATTAGTTGGAGATACAGTAACATTTGCGGCATCATATTACATGAATTACACAAATGTTTGCGCAGCTAGCTGCCAGATGTGTGCATTTTATAGAAAAGATGGGGCAGAAGATGCATACACACTCACCCCAGAGCAAATAGAACAACGCGTTGGAATCGCCAAATCAATGGGTGCAACCGAAGTTCACATAGTAGGTGGATTCCATCCGACACTTCCTTTGGAGTATTATGAAGACATGATGCGTGTTATCAAGAAAAACCATCCTCAATTAAACATCAAAGCACTTACTGCTGCTGAAATTTTCTTTTTATCCAAACTAACAAAAAATTCTGTAAAGGAAGTTCTCTCACGTCTTAAATCTGCAGGTCTTGATTCTATGCCAGGAGGAGGAGCTGAACTATTCCATCCTGAAATAAGGGGAAAAATTGTCCGAGGTAAATGTACTGGACAGGAATTTCTAGATACAATAGAACAGGCCCACAATCTTGGAATCAAAAGTAACGTAACTATGCTTTATGGTCATATCGAAAAACCATCTCATATCATTGATCATCTGATAAAAATTCGTGAATTACAAAAAAAGACAAATGGATTTATCACATTGATTCCACTAAAATTCAGTTTAGATAATACTGAACTTGAACAACAACACCTTGTAAATCATGAATGCTCATCTGTATATGACTTGAGAATTATTGCATTGTCTCGATTGATGCTTGCCAATGTTTTGAACAATATCTCTGTATACTGGGTAGCGTATGGCAAGAAACTTGCACAAGTTGCTTTGTCTAATGGTGGAAATGATCTTGTAGGGACTGCATTCTCTGAGGAGATTTACCGTGCAGCTGGAAAACCAACAACATCATCTGTTGAAGAGTTAGCTACCACTGTAAAAGAGATTGGACGAAATCCTGCACAACGTGACAGCTTTTTTAATGTTATAAGAAAATTCTAATTTCTTTATCTAAAGTGTTTTTTTATCGATTCCACTTTATCTTCCATTTTTACTTGTTTGTCTTTTCTTGAATCAATCTTTAAAATAACTTCTACT
This sequence comes from uncultured Nitrosopumilaceae archaeon, assembly GCA_964597385.1. Classification (GTDB taxonomy): domain Archaea; phylum Thermoproteota; class Nitrososphaeria; order Nitrososphaerales; family Nitrosopumilaceae; genus Nitrosarchaeum. Next base: position 1,962 of record CAZQXU010000169.1, read on the forward strand.
CTGTTTACTCCTAAATTGTGAACCACTTCCATGATAGTTTTACTTGCTTCGTAAATCTTATCGATACTTTCTGATTCTAAAACGGTTCCCATGGGATTGATTTCATATCTTATCTCCTTTATGTTCTGGATTGCTTCTATTCCTTTAGCGATGTAGAAACTCACGCTGGTCTCATTTGTTCCAATTGGGTAAACGCTAATCTCTGCATGAATCAATATTTTGTAATAATAATTTTGGAATTAAAATGTTTGAAGTTTATGTGGTTGGCTTTTTTTCTTCCTTTTTGATATTTCCTTTGTTTTTTCTTCTTGCTCCAAAACTAAT
>CAZQXU010000170.1:0-2240 GCA_964597385.1 uncultured Nitrosopumilaceae archaeon
TTTCAGCTCTACAATTTACAAGAGAAGTAAAATCAGGAAATATATCTGTAGAAGAATTTATGCAAAAAACATTAGAGCAAATACAAAAAGTGGAAGGGAAACTACATGCATTTTTATCACTAAACGATAATGCATTAAATCAAGCAAAAGAGATAGACAGGAAAATAAAATCAGGTCAAAAAATAGGAAAATGTTTTGGTATGCCCATATCAATTAAAGACAATATTTGTATCAAAGACACTAAAACAACCTGTGCATCAAAAATGCTTGAAAATTTCATTGCGCCTTATGATGCAACCGTTATCACTAAATTAAAACAACAAGATGCAATTTTTGTCGGAAAAGTGAATCTTGATGAATTTGCAATGGGTCTCACTACAGAATTTAGTGCATATGGTCCAAGTAAGAATCCATGGAATGCAGATTATGTTCCAGGAGGGTCATCAGGAGGTAGTGCTGTATCAGTTAGTGCTTTTGAATGTGTTGCATCATTAGGTTCAGATACAGGAGGTTCAGTTAGAAACCCTGCTAGTTTTTGTTCAACTGTGGGATACAAACCAACTTATGGATTGATTAGCAGATATGGATTAATCTCTTATGCAAACAGCATCGAACAAATCGGACCTCTAACAAGAACAGTGGATGATGCAGCGTTTATGTTAAACCTCATTTCTGGAATTGATTCCAATGACAATACAACTGTCGATAATCACGGAGAAGATTATCTTAACAATATTGATGCAGGCATAGAAGATAAAAAAATAGGCATAATCAAAGAGATGATAGGAGATGGGATAGATCCAGCTGTGCTTTCTGCTACAAAAAACGCAATTTCAAAATTAGAAGGATTAGGAGCAAAATGTGAAGAGGTATCTTTAGACATGGTAAAATATTCAGTTGCAGCATATTATACAATTACAGCTACCGAAGCAGGAAGTAATCTTGCAAGATATGATAATTTAAGATATGGTTATGATTTTTCTGTTGAAGGGTATGAATTTAACTCATATATAGAAAAGGCAAGAAAAAAGTTAGGACCTGAAGTTACAAGACGAATGATTTTAGGAGGATTTGTTCCATCGGCAGGACATGCAGGTAAGTATTTTCTCAAAGCACTTAAAGTAAAAAACAAACTAACAAGACAAATTAATGATGCATTTAAAAAATTTGATCTATTAATTGCACCGACAGTTCCAATATTGCCATTTAAAATTGGTGAAAAAATTGATGATCCAGTTGCATTATTTCTTGTTGACATCAACACAGTGACTGCCAATCTTACGGGCAAACCTGCCATATCAATTCCATTTACAATATCCAAGGGTTTGCCAATCGGAATCCAACTTATGGCAGATTCAATGAATGATAAATTATTGCTACAAGCAGCTCATGCATTAGAAAAAACTGTAAAATTGCCAGAGGTACCAATTTGACAAAAATAGGACTAGAGATTCACTGTCAACTTACAAAATTAGAAAGCAAATTGTTTTGTCCATGTAAAGCAAACTATAGAGAGTTTGAACCAAATACCAACATTTGTCCCATCTGTATTGGATTACCAGGTAGTCTTCCAAGATTAAATCAAAAAGCAGTAGAAAAAGCCACAATGATTGCCATGGCTTTAAATTGTAACACGCCAGAAAAAATTGCATTTTTTAGAAAAAATTATTTTTATCCTGATTTACCCAAGAATTTTCAAATAACACAGCTTAACGTCTATGGCGATACCAGTGTAGGCGGTGCTGGAACTCTAATGGTTGGAGAGAAAAAGATTAGAATAACTCGAATTCAGTTAGAAGAAGATCCTGGAAGATTAATTTATGAAGGAAGTTCTGAAAAAAACCTAGTTACTCTTGTAGATTATAACCGTGCAGGCACACCATTAGTAGAAATTGTAACAGAACCAGATTTTGAGAATCCAAAAGAAGTAAGAGAATTTCTAAATATTTTATCAGACTTGTTGGAAAATCTTGGTGTTTCGGATCCTAGTTTAGAAGGAGCAATGAGGGCAGATGCTAATGTATCAATTGAAGGTGGAAATAAAGTTGAAATTAAAAACATAGGCTCATTTCATGATTTAGAAAAAGCTGTTCATTTTGAAATTACACGTCAACAGAGTCTTCATTCAAGAGATATTCCAATTATTCAAGAGACACGTCATTGGGATGATAAAAGAAAGATCACAGTATCATCAAGATCAAAAGAAGAAGATTTGGATTACAGATATTTTTTAGAAGGAG
>CAZQXU010000171.1:0-2222 GCA_964597385.1 uncultured Nitrosopumilaceae archaeon
ACTGGTAGTGGAAAAACAACTATACTTAATGCAATAACTGGGCTTGTTAATCCTGATTATAAAATATTCTCAGTTGAAGATGTTGCTGAAATTAACATTAAACATGAAAATTGGTTCAGTTTAGTAGCTAGAACTGGATTTGGTCCAACAGGAGAAGGAGAAATTGGATTGTATGATCTGATAAAATCGGGTGTTAGGCATAGGCCTGATTATATTGTAGTGGGAGAAATTAGGGGGGCTGAGGCATATGTCATGTTCCAAGCTATGGCCACAGGTCATGGTGGTCTTTGTACAATGCATGCTGATAGTCTTGAATCTGCAGGAAAAAGATTACAGCAAAAACCAATGGATATACCGCCCTCTTATCTTTCATTGATGAACTGTGCAATAATAATTAGACGAGTAAAAGGTCAAGATGGAAAAAGTACTAGAAAAGCAATATCTGTTCAAGAGATTAATAGTGCTGATTCGTATCATTCTGCATTTGATTGGGATCCGAAATCTGATTTTTTTAATGCCCAATTAGATGACAGTGTGATGCTAAATAGAATTGCAGTACAAACTGGAAGAAGTATGGATGATATTTTGGAAGAATATGAAAAACGAAAGATTGTTTTAAAATGGTTATTGGAACGTGGAATTAGAAGTTATGCCAAAGTAGCAGAAAATATTGGAAAATATTATCGAGACCCAGAAACAATGCTAAAAAAAATTGAATATGGTGGATAAATGTCTTTTATAAAAAAATATGAGAAAAAAGACAAACAAAAAAAATTAAATAATAAAATAGATGTCGAATTACCTTTTTTTATCACAATAGTTACATTGCTTGCAACAAGCGGATTTGGACCCTACACCATTTTTATTAAAATAAAGGAGATGGAACTTTTACCTATTATTAGAAATGAGTCTCTGAAAATTTTAAAAAAAATTGATATTTTGGGAATGGATCCTCTTGCAGTTATGTCTGAAGTAAAAGATAGTGGACCGTCTAATTTTGGGGAGTTCCTTAGCGGTTATGTTGGCGCAATTCAAAGTGGTGGCGATGTGGTTAATTACCTTAAAACAAAAATGACTAGCGCTTTTGAAATTTATGAAAATGCTCAAAAGGGACTAGTTGAAAAAGTAAAAGCCCTTGTAGATACATACATGACAATGCAAATTGTTATTTTGGCAGTATATATCATAATTACCGCAACTACTACTGGAGGTGTTGGTCCTGCGCCATTAGAAACTGATATTGATCCTCTTTATTTGGTAATTTTTATGCCACCTATTGTATCTGGATTATTTATATTCTTAGCAAAATCTGTGAATCGTTCAAAAATTCCAGAAATTGAAATAAAAAAAGTTATCATGTTTGGAATTCCCGGAATTCTTGCATCTATTGTAATAATTTATCTAGATCTTTTTCCTGCACTTAATTTGTATATTTTAGGCGGTGCATTGGCAATATCTGCATTATGGCCCGCACTAAAATTTCAAAACAGATACAAATTTTCACTTGATGCAGAATCTGGTTCATCAATAATTTTAAGAGATGTTGCAGAAGCAAGAAAAGCAGGACTTGGTCCTGAAACATGTGTTATTCGAGCAACAAAGAAAAGTGATTTTGGTTTATTTAACAAAGTAGCAAATGGCATTTCCAACAAATTAGAATGGGGAATGACATTAGAAGATATTTTCAAGTTTATTAAAAAAGAAACAACTGATTTTCATGTTCTAATTAATTTCAGAGTTTTATTTGAAATTATTTCTTCTGGAGGTGGTAATGTTGCAACATTAGATGCATTAGCTGGTGTTTCAGAAAAAATTCGAAATATTGAAAAAGAAAAGAGAGATATGCTTAAACCCTATGTCTTAGTTGGATTTATGCTGATAGGAATTACAGGATTTACAACTTTATTGGTAATTGACTCTCTTACAGGTTTAGGTACTAATCTGGAAGTTGATGAAGTAAAAAGAAATCAATTACAAATGGAATCTGATGATAGATTTCTATTATTAGGAATAGCAATTTTAGTACAATCTTGGTTATCTGGGCTATTTTTAGGTAAAATTACAACTGGGTCATATTCTGCAGGTTATCGTTACTCTATAATGTTGGTAATCATAGCAATAGGCTCGATTATTATAATTCAATCAAAAATATTTAGCGTTTCGACGATATTTACTTAGGCAGTATGTATTGTTATGTTTCATACTGTTTGATATATCAAAAA
>CAZQXU010000172.1:0-2180 GCA_964597385.1 uncultured Nitrosopumilaceae archaeon
TTTCCCATAATCAACAAGGTTGTTTTGCGAATACACGTTTCTGTCATACTCGTTTGCGTATGTTTTCTGTACTACTCCCATACAATCAAAGTCAATCACATTAATAATTGCAAATCCAGTTTTTGTTGTTGTATAGCCTTCTGCGTTATCCAATACAGTATCAGTAGTTGAACCACTCACTTTACAATCAACATAATGAAGATTTTTTTGAACTACTCCGCCTTTTACCAAATCAACATCAACTATAAATTTTTTATAGTTATATTGGGTTTCAGCTGGAGCTAATCTGAAATCATATTCTTGATCCATAGCTTCATTGAGAAGTGGATAGTCCCCAACAATTCCTTGTAATTGGAATTCAGCAGCAGAGTTTGCAACATAAGATGTGGTCATTTTAAAGACTGGAAAATAAGTTTCTTCTACTCCATCTCTAAATGTGAATGTTACTTTGGCATATGTGTCTTCAACCATTTTATAATTGGTTATAGATACAGCAAATGCTTCATTTGCTGAAACGGTTATTGATGTAATTGCAAATATTGCAATTACACTTAATGTCGTCATAGCTATTGCGTTTTTTGTATTCATTGATGAAATAAATTAATTAGAGAGTATAAACCAGATCAACATTTTCTACATATAGAACATAATGATAGATAGTTGTCGTAATACTATATAGAACAAAAACAGAAAAAGATGTAAAATATCAATAATAAATCTTAAAAATATAATTTTTAAAATAAAAACATAATTACAAAAAAAAGAAAAAAGAAAAAATTAGATTTTGAGAATACCTTCTGAAATAAGATATTGTAGTCCTTTGATGTAATCATCGTCTGTGATCAAGCCATCTGCCCACCATTTTGCATTGTTTCTAATCCAGTCTGGAAGTTTTGAACTGGGTTTTGCAGAACCTCCATTCCAAAGAACTTCACCGTCATATGTAACACGTGATAATCCTTTCTTATCCAAATCTACAACTTGGTTAGGTAGAGGAGCATACAATAGACTAGATGAAAATTGTTGTCCATCAGTTATCATCCAATGAATCAAGTGGATTATAGCTTTTGCTTCGTCTTTGCTCTTGGTCACTTTTGCTAGATCTTCATACACAAGAAGATATGAGAAACTTGCAATAGGATACGAGTTAGGTCCAGGGGCATTCACAATAGATACTGCAGACCAGTCTGCTTCTGCTGCTGGAAGTTTAGATACGATTCCAGCTGCGGCATTACTGATAGTAGCTATAGTTGGTTCAACGAAATTAGTTTTGTCACCGTTTTGAATGTGTGCAAAAGACATTCCAGTTTGGAATGCATATGCTAATTCAACATAACCTATAGAATACTTTGTGGATTTTACTATTCCTGCAACTCCTTCATTTCCTGCAGCAGCTAAACCCGTTGGCCAAGGAACAGATTTTCCTTTTCCAACTTGTTTATCCCAACCATCAGGATCAATTTTTGAAAGATAGTCAGTAAACACAAACGTTGTTCCAGATCCATCTGAACGGTGTGCAACCAAAATTTCTTTTCCAGGAAGATTAAGTTCAGGGTTAATGTCTTTGATGGCAGGATCATTCCATTTAGTAATCTTTCCCATAAAGATATCCGAAATTATCTTTCCGGTTAATTTCAATCCACTATTAGGTATTTCAGGAATGTTGTATACCACTGTAACTCCTCCGATAGTTTCAGGGATATGGAGTGTTTTTGGAGCTAATTCTCTTTCACTAGAAGTCAATGGTGCATCAGATGCGGCAAAATTCACAGTCTTCTCAATGTGTTGTTTTACTCCACCTCCACTACCAATTGATTGATAGTTTAGGTTTACGTTGTCAAAATCATTGTGATATTCAACTCTCCATAAATCAATCAAAGGAAATGGAAATGTTGCGCCTGCTCCATTAAGATTGTATGTCTTATCAGAACTAGGAGCATCTGGGGCTGTTGCGGCATTTGCACTTAGTGGTGCCATAATAGCAACTATAGTTGCGATCATAAGCAATGATGTTTTCTTTGTTATCATTGAAGTATCATATTTTATAATTTATTTAGCAATGACAATAATAGATTACGAAAAAACAATATCACTCCATGGACTATATAGAAATCATATGTTTATTTTGATATGATTAAATTATGCTAAAATGGTTTGTTGACTTCTCTTGTAAAGACATA
>CAZQXU010000173.1:0-2171 GCA_964597385.1 uncultured Nitrosopumilaceae archaeon
TTAGGTCGTCGGTTCGAATCCGACCGAGCCCGCTTTTTAAATTCTTTGAAATGATCTTTTTAGAATGTTTTTGTCTTTCTTAAAAAAATAGTTACTGATATCATGTAACATGCAGTAGCTATGATTTCTGAAACTAGTGATGCGATGAATGGTTCTATGTTCATTTCAAGAAAATAATACAAAGAAGGCCATCGTATTGCAAGATAAATAATTTCACCTACTCCAAATGATGAAATCATACTTAGGATCTCTTTTTTAATTAAACTTGAACTCATTTGCTTGTATCTGATTTTATTATCCCAATAAAACAAAACTGAGAAAATTCCAAAATATACTATGTACCCTGTTATTATTGTAATTGTAGTTGTGAGGTGATTCTCATAACCCGTTAATGATTGGGCAACTACTGCCGAAAGTGAGGCTGAAATGATAAAACAAATTATAAAATTCCTGTTAATTTGTAGTAGTTGCTGGTTGACCTTCATATTCTATTTTTCATCTAGTAACTATTATTTTATGTTAAACAAATTCGAATTTTATGAAAACTAGATGTCAATGGGCAAAGGATGAACTTAACATAGAATATCATGATAATGAATGGGGAAAACCTCAACACGATGATCGTAAATTATTTGAATTTTTAATTTTAGAAGGAGCTCAGGCTGGCTTAACTTGGACTACTATTCTTAAACGACGAGATGGATATAGAAAAGCATTCTCTGACTTTGATCCAGTTAAAGTATCAAAGTATACAGAAAAACATATCAAAAATTTACTAAATAATCCCGGAATAATCCGCAATAAATTAAAAATTAACTCTGCAATTAATAACGCAAAACTCTTTGTAAAAATTCAAGAGGAGTTTGGTTCATTTGACAAATTCATTTGGAGTTTTGTTAATAATACAACAATAACCAACAATTTCAAAAGACTTTCTGATATACCTGCATCCACGGATATCTCCAAAAAAATGAGCGATGATTTGAAAAAATATGGATTTAATTTTGTCGGTCCAACAATTTGTTATGCTTTCATGCAAGCTGTAGGTATGGTAAACGATCATACAAGTGACTGTTTTAGATTTCAAAAATAAATATAATTTCTATTTTGATCCTTTGAGTTTTTTCATTGTATCACTATAGAGATTCATTGGAACTATTTTGACTGTACTCATTGATGAAATTCCTACATCAATGCATAATTTTTCTATATCATGTGCATGAATTGCATCAATAACTATGATCCACTCATGTTCTAAAACTGACATATAAAATTCTACGATTTTATTTATGTTGTACTTCTTCATTTCTGTATCCATATTGGATTTGAGATTTAGGAAAATTTTCTTACTTTTTTCATTGTTCAGTGGGCACAATTCTGGACTATGTATTGCAAATACGCCAAAAAGCATAATGACATTATTATCCTCTGGTATTTAACTTTGATTTTTTTATATTTTTTAATTTTAATGTATTATGTTTTTCTGATTTTTGACAACTTATTCATATCTTTGAATATATTTTTTAGTAAGTTTTTTTAATACTAAAATATTTCATAGAATAGAATATGAAAATCTCTAAAAATATGCAAAGTGGATTAAATAATCAAATCTTGTTGGAAGCAAATGCTTCAAATACATATTTGTCAATGGCCTCTTGGTGTGAAGTAACTGGATATGAGGGTGGTGCTAGTTTCTTTTATGCTCAATCTGATGAAGAAAGAACTCATATGCTAAAAATAATTCATTACTTAAACAACATGGGAATTTCTGCAAAAATTCCTGCAACTAAATTACCTACATCTGATTTTAAATCATTAGAATCAATTTTGAAATTGGCATTAAAAAACGAACAAGCAGTTACTTCTGCAATACACAAACTAGTTGAAATTGCATTAAAGGATAAAGATCATTCCACTAATGTATTTCTAGAATGGTTTGTCAATGAACAAGTTCAAGAAGAAACAAAATTTGAGACATTAATACAAAAGTTTGAATTGATTGGAAGAGATAAGATTGCTATAAACGAAATAGATAAAATTTTGGCATCATCTGCTACTGCAACAGCACCTGTCGAATCCGTCTAGTCTTCATTCTCTAAAAATCTAATCATTTGTGTATTTTTCACATTTACAACCTTTCACAAGACATCTACCATTTCCTTCAAAATGGA
>CAZQXU010000174.1:0-2146 GCA_964597385.1 uncultured Nitrosopumilaceae archaeon
ATCTTGGATAACTCTGATTTTTTGGTCACTTGATAACTTCAATCTTGTTTTTAATGCTTCTATAATGGCCTCCCCTCCAAATGAAATGTTTGCTTTAAGGAATTTTATAGGACTCATTGTTGTGGCGATTGCAATAATTGCATCCCATAATACTTTTCACAAGGTAATTGATTATCAAAACAAAGGAAAACCTGTTTAGATTTTTTAAATTATTTTTGTTTTTTAAAGATCTCTTTTGAAATGTTTGCTTCAATCTTATGGTTAAGCATTGGTTTTGTGTATGCTAGCCCACTTGGATATGTTTTCCACAGACGATGTATTTTATTTGACTCCACTTCCCTTAATTCAGGAATCCATTTTTTAATATAATCACAATTTCTATCGAATTTTTCTTGTTGTATCCACGGATTAAATATTCTAAAATATGGAACTGCATCACAACCAGTGGACGCTGCCCATTGCCAGTTTCCTACATTTACTGCAGGATCATAATCTGTTAGTTTTTCTGCAAAATATCTCTCACCCCATTTCCAGTTAATGTGTAAATCTTTAGTTAGAAATGAGGCTACAATCATTCTAACTCTATTGTGCATAAATCCCGTCTCGTTTAACTGCCTCATTCCCGCATCTACTATTGGAAAACCTGTTTCTCCTTTACACCATCTAAGGTAATTCTGTCTGTTTTCTCTCCAATGAATTTTTTCAAATTTTTTCTTAAATGTCTTAAATTTTGAATTTGGATAATGATGAAGTACATATGTAAAGAATTCTCGCCAGTATATCTCTTCAATTAGGATGTGATCTTTCAAATTTTTTTTAATAGAATGGTATGCTTCCCGAATAGATATTGTCCCAAATCGAATATGTGCTGATAATCTAGTTGTTTTATCTAGGTATGGATAATCTCTAGTTTTTTTGTAATCTTTGAATTGATTGATATTTTTTAAAATCTTTAATGCGTTATTCCTTCCACCGATACCAATGTCCTTGTTATTTTCTTTGAATTCATTTAAAATGTCTCCTTTAATTTTAAATTTATAATAATTGTTGAAATTATTTTTTATGCTCTTTCTAACTGGAATGGTTTTTGCTGTTTTGAAAAAATATGAGTATACCGTATATGGTTTGTGTTCTTTTGTATGTATTTCATCAGGTATGTGTAATAGATAATCAGCATATTTGTTAAAATCTATATTATTTTGTATGCACACTTTTTTAATTTGAATTTCTTTTTTTTGGGAAAATTTTGTATAATCTCCATTTAGAAATACTGCATCAATTTTATACTCTAAAATTATTTTTTTTATAATTTCATCAGGTTTTCCTTTGAAAACTTTTAAGCTGCTTTTCTTTTTGTTTAAATGTTCATTAAGAACTATTAAAGATTCATTAAGAAATTTTATTCTAGATGTAGATTTTTTTAAATTATCCATGATCTCAGTATCTATAATAAAACATGGAATAACTTGATTAGAGTTTTTTAATGCATAAATTAATCCTGTATTGTCTTCTAATCTTAAATCTCGACAAAATACAAATAGAAATTTATTATATTTTGACATTTGATATTATCTTAATTACGTTATTCATACTCTTTGATATTTGCTGGTTGAAATATTGATCTATGTTCAATATCTGAATATAACAAAAAATATGTTTGACTTGCAAGATATGTATCATCACAACGATAAGTAATAGGGCTTATCTCTAAGAGAATCTGACCTATGGTTTTTTTACCCTCTCTAAATTGTTCTAAACTATTCAAAAATGTTCTTTTTTCATTTTGATCTAAATGTTTTAAAAAATAACCAAAAATATGCATGATTACATTGGAATGTGTTCTTACTGTTGGTTTTTTACCCATTGCGAGTTTTAGATGATTCTCATACCCTTGTAATAATTCTGAAAATGGTATTTTTCTATGACTTGCAACAATATTTCCTAATTTTTTTAACTCAACTTGATCATGTGCCATTATCATGAATTTGTTGGCAGTGTGAAATGCTAACATGTTTTTGAATTTATTTGAACTTTTTACATCTTCAAATCTTTGTATCACATAATCTGATATGTCTTTTTCAGATATTTTGCAATCTTTATCATTAAAGTATGGATTTAGTTTATTCACTTTTTTTATTTTTGTTTC
>CAZQXU010000175.1:0-2119 GCA_964597385.1 uncultured Nitrosopumilaceae archaeon
ATGGATAGGAAGATTCTTGGTATATCTGGAGGTATCGCAGTAATAATTGCTATAACTGCAGTGATATTACTAACACCAAATTTAGAACCAACTCCAATTCAGAAACATAATGAAAAAATTGGCCTTGTAATTAACGCACCACATTCAGCAATAACACTACAAGACTTGAATCAAATTTATGCTGAAGCATCATCTACTGGCATTGGAAGAAGTAATGTGTACATGTTTTGGAATATTGTTGAGCCTGTAAGAGGAGAATACGACTGGAAACAATCAGATGTTCTGATGAGTTTTAATAAAAATAATGATCTCAAAGTAACATTATTTTTTTCTGTTATTAATGGAGAAACACTAGGACCATTTCCAAATTGGATAGGAAAACCATCACTTAATGCGATTGGAGAAGATCGACTAGTTAATGTCCTTGATGCAATATTGTCTCGTTATGATATTATAGATACAGTTGTAATTGCAGGGGAAACAGAATCTCAATTTCGTTATCATGAACAAAATATTCCTGTATACAAAGAACTCTTCAATGGAGTATACACAAAATTAAAAGAAAAACACCCAGATGTGCAAATTGGAAATGGATTTGCGTTACATAACGTATTAAATAAAAATTTAGAGCATATTGTATCTGATCTGGCAATAGGTGATTTTGTAGCTTTTTCATATTTCCCAGTTGATACCTTAAATGATATTGTCAAAACACCAGAAGAAGCTAAAGCAGACTTACAAAAGACATTTGAAATAATACCTGATAAAAAAATTGGACTTTTTGAGGTTAGTTGGAGTACTTCTGATTTTGTAGGAGGTAATGAAACATCACAGCAAATATTTCTAGAAAAATCCTTTGAATTTTACACTGAAAATGAATCTAAAATAGAATTTTTTACTTGGTACAGGCAATATGATAGACCTGATGGCACATGTGTGATTGACAAACCAGAAATTGCTAATCAAACTCTAACTGTAGGTGGTGGGTCAGGTTTAGGAAGTAGTGAATACATAATGGAAAGATTGAGTCATTACATTTGTAATTCTGGATTATTGGATGTTGATGGAACACCAAAATCTAGTTGGAATGAATTTAAAAATCAGATAGAACTGATCAATTAAGATGTTCTCTCTGATTTTAGCAGAATCTGCATTAGAAACAGTTCCTCTAGAATTACAAGATCATCAATCAGTAATCTCACATGCACAAAAACTGGGAAAACATCCATCTGAAATATTGCTTGATAACTCATGGCATTTTGCTGCAATGAAAGGAATCAATGATGAAATAAAAAGAGGAAGACCTGATCTAGTTCATTTTTCTATATTGGAAGCCACAACAATTCCACTATACTTGCAAAATAAAATTAAAATCTATATTCACACAATTGATGATAACGTAATATACATTGGAGAAAATGTTCACATTCCAAAATCATATCATAGATTTGAAGGTCTTATTGAAAAATTATATTTAGAAAAAACTATCCAATCTGGCAAAGATGTTTTATTGGAAATTAAAAAAAAATCATTTACTGAATTAATCAATGAGATAAAACCATCCAAGATTATTGGGTTTTCAACTAAAGGAGAACTAAGCTCATTTGAAAAAATTACATCTCAAATTTCAGATAATTCTTGTATAGTTATAGGTGGATTCCAAAAGGGACACTTTTCTGAGTCAATAAACAATAAAATAAATCGCTTATTTTCAGTTGGGAACTTGTCTTATGAGGCTCATGTAGTGATTGCACGTATGCTCTACGAGTACGAAAAAACCGTTTTTATGTAGGAAATTAAGTTTGTTTTCTTGTGCAGTCATAGTATAGCCTGGTTAGTATTCGGGGTTTCCAACCCTGTGACGCGGGTTCGAATCCCGCTGACTGCATTTTCTCTATAAAGAAAACCAATTTCTAGGTGTATGTTGGTTAATCATTATGAAACCTGCACTTAGACAAATTGCATTAGAGAGAATGCAGATTTTAATTAACAGTGCAATTTCTAATGCAAAAATGAATCCCATACTATCTCAGAGACAGGCATTACTGGCACAAAGAATTAGCACAAGACACAAAATTCGCATGCCTTATGAATTAAAAATTGTATTTTGTAAAAAATG
>CAZQXU010000176.1:0-2072 GCA_964597385.1 uncultured Nitrosopumilaceae archaeon
AACTAAAGAAGTAAAGAAAGAAGCACCAACTAAAGAAGTAAAGAAAGAAGCACCAACTAAAGAAGTAAAGAAAGAAGCACCAGCTAAAGAAGTAAAGAAAGAAGCACCAGCTAAAGAAGTAAAGAAAGAAACTCCAGCTAAAAAAACATCTAAAAAATCTAAATAAAAATTTAGTTTCTAAAAATTATTAAAAGATAATTTTATTCTAATTGGTATAGATCTAATTTATAATCAATACTGCAGTCAGGATGTGTCCAATCAAGTGTGTCTTCTTGAGGAATCATTCCTAATGGATCATATTTCTCAAATTTTGTCATTCCTTGAATAGATGATAACATTACCACTTTAGATTCACTTGAAGATGATGACATATCAATATGTGAGCTAGATTCACCGAGTATTCCGCTAGTTAGATTTGAAATTGAATTTAAAACTCCTGCTGGGATGTTGTTTCCACCAACCACATAGAGCATTGAATGTTTTACCGAGTGTGGTGGTGCATTTTCATATAACATTTTGAGTGAATCTCTTAAAGATTCTTCAATTTTTTGACCGTCTTTGCTAGTTGTTAGTATGTTTGTTTCATTTGGAATTTCTGAAGAACTCAATGAACCAACCACATGCATTATCGCATCATTTGCAATTTTGTAGCATGTCTTTGGGCTTAAATCTGGATTGCTTTCTAATAATGAATCGTTATCTAGAACAACTGTACACTGTGAATCGGCTTTTATTCTTTTTAATGAAATACCTGAATTGAAAATTCTATCTTTTTCGTATTTGAATGGCATTATGGCAAATGAAATTAGTCCTTTATCGGATTCTTTACAAATTTCTGATACAACAGGAGATATTGCAGAGCCTGTTTTTCCGGCTAAGTTAGTCATTAATATGATTGTTGAATAGTTTGAAATTTTGGATTTTATCTGGTCTGCCACTTTGTATGTTGAGCCTCTGATTAATTGAACAGATGGATTGATGACTGAATCAGTAGAGACCTTGATTGAATCATTTCCTGATTGAAGGTCTTTTTGGTCATTGCTGATAATTAGACATTCTGAATTTAGAGTGTCTTTGGCTTGTAGTGCTAATTTTGAGCCTGCACCGCCTAAACCAATAATTAAGATCGGTTCTTTTACTTGAAAAGTCATTTCAAGTGTTATTCACTGATTTGGATAAAAAACCTTCTTACGTTATTTTAATCAAATCTTCAATCTAAAAAAATTAGCTTACGATCTTTCCAAGAATACTATGCGTAGTTGCATCTGTTATTTCGACTGTATGAGTTTGGCCGATCTTGATTTTATCTTTGACAAATACTGATTTGTATGCCTCGTTTCTTCCTTTGATGCCCTCGCTAGTCTCTTCATCAAACAAAACTTTGCCTCTCCAACCGATCCATTTTTGGTTATTCTCTAATGAAATTTTATTTATTTGATTGAAGATGATTTTGCTTCTTCTTTTTACTTCTGATGCTTCTATTTGGACCCATTCTGCAGCTTCCGTACCTGGTCTTGCACTATACTTTGAAAGATTCACAATGTCTGGGCGTATTTCATTAATGAGTTCGAATGTTTTCTCAAAATCTTCATTTGTTTCTGATGGAAATCCTACTATGACATCTGTTGAGATTGTAAAGTTTCCAAATTGCTCTTTAGCCTTTTTTACTACATCTTTGACCGTGTTTACAGTATGGCCACGTTTCATATCGTTTAGGACCTTATCGCTGCCGCTCTGTACTGGGATATGAAGAAATTTGTAAACTTTATCGTTATCAAATGACTTTATCAATTCATCTTTTATTCTTGGCATGTACATTGGGTTCATCATACCTACTCTTATCATAAAATCCTCTGGAATCTCTGTTACTGCATTTATCAAAGTAGGCAAATCGGTATTGATATCCAAACCATAACATCCATTATCTGTAGAAGTTAACCAAATTTCTTTACATCCTTCACTTATTTCAGTTTCGACCTGTCTGACGATATCTCCTAATCTGTAACTCTTGAGATCTCCTTTAGATAATTTGGTCTGACAAAAAGTACATTCACTCATACAACCACTTGCAA
>CAZQXU010000177.1:0-2059 GCA_964597385.1 uncultured Nitrosopumilaceae archaeon
ATAACAAAATTTCACAAAATGTTTTGGTAAAACAAATTCTTGAAAAATATGTAAACTGGGATCGATTTGGTAATAAAATTGGAATGATTCCAATTCCAAGAGCAATCTTAGATTCTCTTGGTGCTGAAATGAATGGAGATGATATTAACGAAATCATTAAATCAGTTTTACCAATTATCAAAGATTCTGTTCTTTTTATGAAAGGAAAGTATGATTTGAAGCGTTGTATTGAAACATTAGAAGACTACATGCGTGCATCTGGAATGAAATCAGATCATCGAATTGAAGGAGAATTACATCATTTTATTATTCAACATGAATTAGGAATGAATTGGTCATTTTTCACCGAACAATTACTAAAAGAAATTTTTAATCAATTCATGCCTAACAAAAATATTAAATTTCAAACTACAAAAAATACAGTAATTGCAACAATATCACTGGGTTCAGATTTTAATGAACACGATTATTGAACATCATTTATAGAATAAAAAACATATCACTTAATTTTTTAAATTCTAATATAATTTTCAAATTTAGAAAAAATACTTTTTATTATGTTTTTTATGCGATAATTATAATTAATAATTTCAAATTAGCCTTTAAAAAAATATTAATTCTACATAATTCCAAATTATTTTTATGATGTTAACTGGAGTTTTTACTTTTGACTGATTTAAATTTGAAAGTATTTGGAAAAATCACCACAAAAGAAATCATAGGAGCCTTTCCTCCTGCTATTGATACAAAAAAATTATTAGAAAATGAATATCAAAATTTGATTAACCAACTTGAATTTCAAACTAAAAATGATTTAAAAAAATTATTAGAACAACAACAAAGTGCAAATAAACAAATCAATAGTAGACCTGGCGCTATGGCCTTAGCACACGACAAAATTCGATTATTTACAGAATATAATCAAAAATACATACAAATCATCACTAAAAAATTATACTCTTAATTTTGTTCTTTTTTCTTTTTCAATTTCTTTTTTGTAGATTTTTGACTTTTTCGAATTAATAATGAAATAATTGCTCCTGCTGGAATTCCAATTATTGTTCCAATGCTTACATATGGAGCTATAAAGAAATCACCAATCCATATTCCTCCATCTGTTGTTAACTCCATAAATGTTCTAGGACGTAATATGATCGAAATAGCTTGAGATTCTATTTTTTCTTCGCCCACATCATCAGTATATCTAACTATGATGTTAAATGGTATTTTGTATTCTGTATTTACTTCTTCAATTGGAGAAATAATTCTTGAATTAATAATTATTGGTGAATTTTTTTGTATATTTGAAAATGAATGCGATGTTTCTCCTCTAAATTGTATATCTCTTGGAGGAATTATCTCAATATTTACATTTGAAATTTCTATATCTTTTGAAGTAATCTCTACAACAAATGGAAATTCAGCATTTGTAAAAATTGCTTCTGGTGTAATTGTATGAATTATTACACTTGGTTCGTTCTTCACAACTATTGGTATTGCAATATCATAAATGATTGGTTCTTTTGGTTCTTTATTATTACTTACTAAAATCTGTGAATATTTTACATTAAGAAAATGTATTCCTGGATTAACATCTGATGAAATCTTAAAATCTATATTTCCTCCAAATGAACTACCTTGAGATAATTTCTTTATTGTTATACTATTATCTAAAACTGGAATCATTGAATTATCTTGACTAGTAAAGATAAATGAAATATCTTGTTTGTCTTCCCAACCATTATTTTTTATTAATACTGAAATTGATGCTATTCTTCCAACTATTACTTCATCTGGATGTGTTATTTGAATATCCATACTTCCTTCCATACTTTGATTTATTGTATCTCCATATGCACTTGATACTAAAACAAAAAATCCTAAAAGAAGCAGAGGCATAACCTTGATGAATTTCATAATTTTCACCTGAAATTATTATTGTAACATTACTATTCTATGTTATTATAGGCTTCATGACAAAAATACATAAGAAATTATCTTGAATAATACTATCAATTTCTAACGTAAACTCTTTAAGACCTATTTGAGAAAATTCTAA
>CAZQXU010000178.1:0-2055 GCA_964597385.1 uncultured Nitrosopumilaceae archaeon
GGAAAATCTTTGGAAGAAATTAAAAATATTCTCATAGAAAAATATTCTTAATGATCTATTTTTTATTTTTTTATATCTAAATAACTGAAATAGGATTTTCAGATTCTGTATCTAACGAAATTCTTTGCCCATTTTGAAGAGATGAAAATTCTTTATCAGAAATTATTAAAAGTGGAATATTTGATAATGCACAACCACTCGCAACTGTTAGATCAGCTTTTTGACAAATCATTGCAATTGGTGCAGAATTATTTGATTTTATAGAATAAATTGTATAAGCACCAACGCTACTACCTACTCCTGATGGAAATACTAGAACTGAATCTTTAATTGATTTATTGTATAATTCATGATTCTTATCACTAATTATTCCGGTGTTCTTATCTACTGTACCTAAAAAATTAATTGGCATATTTGTTTTTAATACAATTCCGTTAACCTTGCCCTTAACAAGAATTTTCATTTTGTTTCATCTTCAATTATTTGTGATAACGACTTTAGATTTACATCTACACCGTTTGACTTTTTCAAATAAAATGCTCCCTTGATACTATTTGTAGTTACAGCATCTACATCATCTCTAGTAATTAATGGAGTCAAACAAGTACAACAATCTGAAAGAATTTCACATCCTGCACGTTCCAATTCATTTGTATATCCTATCTTTCTTGCTTGATCTTTGACAGTTCTAGGGCAGAAAACCATACATCTTTTTTTGAAAGATCTGCCTTTTAGTTTTCCAACAAGATCAGAAATTTCTTCTAGTCCTAATTGTGGACTTCCAAGTGTAATCAAATCTCCCTTCTCTGCAGTGTTTAATTCATCATGAATATTTTGCATCTCTTTTTCATCAAAATCTACTTTTTCACAATCATCTTTTCCCTCTCCAAAAAGAAACTTGGCACAAGTACCAGACGTTCCCATTCCTCCACACATTGCTTTACATTGTCTTTTGTCCATATCCCCAAGTCCAGAAATATTTACAGAAGTATCTCCAACTTTACCTGCAAAAAACCCAAGCATGCCATATGTCAATTCATTTGGATTTTTTACTTTCATCCTAATCGTCAAGTTTGGAGAATCTTCTTTTCTTAAGGACGAGTATGGACTTTTTCCAGTTATTGCACTAGCAAGTGCACTAAATGCGCTTTCTTTGTTTGTCTTTAGATTATCATATGAATTTGCATGGATTGCAGCATTGCTTTCTGCAAATGCAACTTGTGTTCCTTCTTTTGGAATGTCAAAAATTTCATATGGAATACATGAAAATGAAGGTGTAACACCCATTATCTCATATGAATTTTTAATGGAAAGCTGTTTTGAAATAAAATTTTCATCCAAATTATAATTTGAAACATTATCAATATCAAATCCCATAGGATTCAAAGTTGTTCTTACTTTAACTCTGGCATTTCTACTAATATTTGAGAGAAACTCTTCTCCTGCATCACCAATTGTATTGTAATTAACACCTGATAGATGGGCCCATTCTATTGGTACAAGTCTTTCTGCATCTACAGCTTCTCCAGTAGCTACCAGAATTCTATAAGCCATCTGCATAATTTCGCCGTGCTCTCCTTTTAGAGCAGACTCTTCATCCTTGGTTAATTCCATACGACATATTGGTTATTACAGATATAATACTTGTACGTAGAATAACACATGGCTGTGGAAAAAATTTTACAAGGAATGACAGATACTATGAATTCCGTCAAACCTCCAAGAATGACTGCATTACGAGAACTTCATGAAGCAGAAACTGGAAATTTTAGTATCCTAATTGGAACTATTTTATCTGCAAGAACAAAAGATGAAACTACAACCAAAGCTGTTAAAGCACTTTTCTCAAAATATAAAACTCCTAAAGCATTAGCTAAGGCAAAAGTAAAAGATGTTGAGAAAATTATCAAATCAATTGGGTTTTATCATGTAAAAGCAAAAAGAATCATCGAAGTCTCTAAAATTATTGATTCAAAGTATAACGGAAATGTCCCAGATAACCTTGAAGAATTAATAGCTCTTCCTGGAGTTGGAAGAAAAACTGCAAACTGTGTA
>CAZQXU010000179.1:0-2034 GCA_964597385.1 uncultured Nitrosopumilaceae archaeon
AACAAGGGAAATTTGCAATAGTGAATAAAATTACATATGAAGGACATTCAGTACAGCCAATTGATTTTTGTCCATTTTGTGGTGAAAAAATAGAGTATGAAGATGAAGACTCCGCTAAAACAAAGAAAAAGAAATCCAAATCATTCTAAAATAAATTAATTTTTTATTTTATTGTGTTGTTTAGATTTTGTTTGTTTTGAGTGGTAATCAGGTTGATGTTGCATTCTGTTGCATACGCCAATTTTTAAGACTAAATCAGAGTGACGTGAAGGTATGATTTTGTAATTTTATCTTATGGTTTTAAACCACTCTAATTTGGAACACTGAGGCTATCTCTTTTTGAATTAAGATTGTCTGCTACATCTTTTTTTAGTTTTTCAAAGAATTTTTCAATCATTTCTAATCCTGCTACTATTCTTGGGGCATTGGTTTTTGCAAACTCTAATTTTTCAGCACTCGTTTTTGGTTTCTGTTTTTTATAATTTTCATAAACTTTTGCACCATCATAGTCCACATATGCTATTCTTGCACTATAGTCTGTTCTTTCTAATACGAGGCTGTCTCCACCCACAATTGCTGTGTGATATGGATGAACAATCAACGCCTCTGATAGCTTTTGTGATGTGTTGATCTTCATTGCTTGTAATTCTGGTGCATAGTGATTAAAATCTGCCAAAAGATAAAACGTCGCTTCAGGTTTTGTGACCTTTACTCCCTCAATCTTTGATAATTCATTATACACATACTCTCCCATAATTTTGTGAATGTTTCTTGTGATTTCAAAATACTCGTTAATTTCATCACTAATTTCAAACCCTTTTACTGCTGCATGTTGAATTGGAGTAGATACTGCAGTATACTCTGTGGCAAGTATTTTTTTGAATTGTATTTTTAGATCCAAAGCGTGTTGTGGGAATATTACGTAACCTAACCTGTATCCTCCTGCTGCATGTGATTTTGATAATCCATTTGTAACAAATGTTCCTTCAGGATAGATTTTTCCCATGCTGACAAATTTGGTAAAGTCATAAGTTGTCTGTGCATAAATTTCATCAGAGATAACTGCAATTGATTGCTCTCTGCAAACGTCAGCAATCTCTTCTAGCTCTAACCTGTTGTAGAGTAGTCCTGTTGGATTGTTTGGATTGTTTAATATCAGGACTTTTTGTCTGTCATGTAGTCTTAGTGCAAGTTTTCTAAGATCACTTGGTGAAATTTTTTGATTTGCTTGTGTTGGTAGCATGTGGAAATTTTTCTTTAACAATCTTATTTGAGGCAAGTATCCAAGCCAAGCTGGAGTTGGCAAAATTACAGTTCCATGTAAAATCTCTAGTAAATTAAATATCAATTCTTTTGTTCCTGGTCCTACATAGATTCTCTTTGGATCAATATCCATTGAAAAGTAGTGCTTGTTGTATTTTGCAATAGCTTCTCTTAACTCTGGAATTCCTTGAACTGCAGCATATGCACCTTTTCCTGCATTTTTTATCAATGCATCTTGCATAATTTTTGGTACGGGAAATGGGGACTGACCAAATGCAAATCCATAAAATCCAAAACTGCATTCTGAATGAGGGCAGTCTGAGTGAAATTCTTGCAAAAATGTGTTTAATTTTAGATTTTCAGGCAGTTCAATATCTTCAACTTGCTGGTCTACAACAAATCTCATGATTATTGTATTTTTTACTCAAATATTAGTGTCATTGGTATTTTCATCAAATTTACGGTAATTTCACATTCGTCATGTTTTTTCTTTACTTGAAAAATGATATTTAATTTGTAGATAAAAATTATAAAATATTTTTAGAATTCAATCTGCAAATAATTAATTTTAAAATCCTTCTGGAGGTTTTTGAACAAACACATTGCACACAAGTGCATCTGTCTTTGAATCTCTGTATTGTACATTGCATGAGACAAACTTTCCTGTTAATGCCATTTCTAAATCTGTCTTTGTTGTTTCTTTGTATTCTGGCTCATCTGGATTGTCAATCTTTGCAATGATTATTCTTTCAGTCTTTGCATATTCATCTT
>CAZQXU010000180.1:0-2026 GCA_964597385.1 uncultured Nitrosopumilaceae archaeon
TCATAAGCATTGAAACTGCAAACAATACAAAAATTATTGAAAACTGTTTATTCATATCTTTAACACAATAGCATCATATAAAAAAGTACGTAAGTCATTTTATTCTAATTATTCCTTGGTTGATAAGATATTCAATTGATTGTACATATTCAGAGTCAGATATTTTTCCTTCAGACCACCATCCAGCAGTTACTTTAATCCAAGAAGGAAGAGAAAGTTTTTCAATAACAGGTTTTGGAGTAGCAGAAACTACGTTTGATTCTTTTGATGTACCTTCGGAATTAATTGCCACAACTTTAAACTGATAAGAAACATTATTGGCAAGACCAGTTATTATTGCCTCAGGTGTGGTGTCAGATTTTGGAATGGTGATAAAGGAATTAGATCCTAAATGAGACTGGATAATTTTGTAACCTGTGATTGGAAAACCATTATTGTTAGGCGTACTCCAGGTAAGTTTGACCTGAGAATCTCCTGGAGATATTTTCAAAGTGTTAATGGGACTAGGAGCTTTGTTAGATGTTATTAGTGATGGGGCAGGTGTTGCATAAATAAAATTAGAATCAGAACCAATACCATTAGCATTAACACCGATTACTTTGAACCCATATGAGACACCATTTGTCAGACTGTCGATTGTCACAGTTGTTGCTTTACCAAGAATAGAATGAGTTACAAATGAATCAGAGCCAGTTTTGAATTCTCTAATTCTATATCCAGTAATAGAATCAAGATCTGTGGAGGATACAGACCAAGACAGTGTCACTTTACCATCTCCAGGAATAGCTTTGAGATTAGTAATTATAATTGGAACCCGATTGTTTGGGGTACTGGTAACTGATGAAGATTCTTTTCCTATCCCAATTCCATTAACAGCCGCAACTTTAAACTGATAGGCAACATCATTTTTTAGACCAGATATAGTAGTGCGCTCTATATCACCAATGTTTGGATGTGTTGTAGTAACACTAGAACCTTTTTCATTTACAATAATTCTATAACTGGTAATTGGAGAACCATTATCGGAAGGTTCAATCCAAGACAGGAATACCTGACCGTTACTTGGAATAGCAACTAATCCTCTTACTTGATTTGGAACTTTAGCTACAGTTGATTTTGAGGGGGTTGCAGAATCCACATTAGAATCAGGGCTTTTTCCGATAGCATTGGCAGAATTAATTTTAAAAGCATATGAGACATCATTTGTCAGCCCAGTGATTTGAGCAGTAGTCACTTTACCATCAAGAGTTTTTTTCTTAAAAACATCAGTACCTATTTGCCAATAAGTAATAACATAGCTTGTTATAGGAGAACCATTTTCATTTGGTTTTGTCCAAGACAGATTAACTTTTGCATCACCTCTAGTTGCCATTAAATCATATACTGCAGATGGAATATCAACTAAAGTAGTTGATGCAAGAGGAGTTGCAGATGCAGTGTTAGAATCAGTACTCTCTCCAACAGAATTAACTGCAATTACCTTGAAACTGTAAGATACACCATTTTTCAATCCTGTTGCAGTAGCATCAGTAACAAGACTAAGATTTGGAAATGTGGTGAATGCATTTGAACCAGTTTGCCATTTTATTATTTTATACGAGGTGATTGGAGAACCATTATCATCAGGGGCAGTCCAAGAAAGATGGATTTCTTCATTGTTTGGGATTGCAATAAGATCAGTGATTGGCTCAGGAGCAGATTCTGTTTGAGCAAATACCACATCATTAAAAGACATTAACATGAAAACAGAAAATATAAAAAAAATCGAAAATAAATTAAATTTTTTTGAAATCAATAATGTTTTTGAGACATCATGATACTTAAGTGATGTCATCATATTATCATAAAATAGGAAATCATTTGAATTGTTCAAGTATATCAGAATTAAAATTCATATGACCATTTTTTCTTATAGTAGAGATGCAAAATATTATCTTTTGAATCAAGAGTAATCATCCTCAAAAATCCATGACAATCCCATCACGTCAAGAGCACAAATATTTTGTCTTGAAACAAGATTTAGATC
>CAZQXU010000181.1:0-2023 GCA_964597385.1 uncultured Nitrosopumilaceae archaeon
TAACTTTGCAATAAACATTGGTTCATGTGATGCACAATCTGGAGAAACCATAGTTTCTACATATGATGCAAAAATCAAAGAACGCGCTTTACTGATGAATCCTACAGGATAGCATCACAAGTAAAACACATGCTACAAAATTATTTCGCTAACAAGGTAAATTCAAAATGAAACATCTGTATCTAGTATTAATTGTAATTTCTGGATTGTTTTTTGTATATTTTATAATGCCTGATGTATACGGACACGGTTTGGGCTCTGAGACAATGCCACCTGTCATGTTAGGAAATAGAAATGTTACGCTTGCAATTAGTGAAAGCCAACTCACTCCTGATTCTGCTCAGAGTAGTAAGACCATTGGTATTACACTATATGAAACCAATACGAAAAAGCCTGTGCGAGATGTAACTTTTCATGTGACTGCATTACAAGGAGAAAAAATTCTCTTTGATGGGACATTTCAGAGAAATAACGGTGATTTAGATATTGTAATAATTACAACTGAGCAAAAAGAAGTCAAAGTAACTGAAGAAGGAGGTGCTAACTGGTTAGGACAAATATTAGGAAGCAAAAGTAATCTGGTAATAGTCACGGGACAAATCTTTGGAACAGGTGGACTGTATAACTTTAAGATAGACATTCTTACTGCGGATTCTTACCATAACAAACTAAATCCTCAAATCAACTATGATGTGGGGCTTTCAATACCAGACACAAAGTCATACAAGGTCATTGATAGTAACAATAACGAGCAAATCATAGGCGTGATAACTTACTATGATCAAATCTCTAACTTTGAGTATGTCGCACAAAACAAAACAATTCAATTTGATATGCCGTTTGATTGGTCTGAGAAAAATCTAAGTCAAGTTTTTGTAGTTCATCAAGAGATTAGAGTATCAAAATCATTTGAGGATATTTTATCATCAAAATATGTTGGGTATGTTAATGACATCGATCTTGCAGATAATTCAATTATTATTGATGACTATTCATCACCAGATAGACTAATTCACATTATAGTAAATCAAAATGACCTAAACAAGCTGAAAAATTTAGTTTCAGATAATTCTATGAGATTTGTTTTGCAACCGAGTGAAAAAAGTGGCACATTACACACTTATACCAAGAATGGCGAATACAACATTTCCCTAAGACATAGTCCAGACGTTTTGACGACTGGTTCCAATGCTTCTTTTTTGTTTGAGATTAGAAATATGCCGTATAACAAAACTGTTTCTGTACCATATGATTTTGTTGTTATGTATAATGATAAAGAATTAATAAAAAAACATGCTGTAAGTAATGAATTTTCAGAAAGTAAAATAGATGTTATGTTGCCTGATGATATTTCAGGCACCATAATGTTACAATTTCAAAATATTGGAAACAACAAGTATGCCTCAACTGATATTCCGTTAACAATCAAAGAGAGTTCACAAACAATGTTGTTTCCAATAACATTATTTAGTTTTTCATCACAGAGTGATGTCAAATCAAAGGGTGGATATCAAGTTGATCTAACGTGGTCTCCAACAAATCTGCAAATTGATGAAGGATCTGAATTTGTATTTACAATAAGAGATGTAAGTACAGGAGATCCAATTTATAATGCAAATTATGATTTTGTAATCTTGCAAAATGGAAAAGAGGTATTTAGAAAATCTGGGTTTGCAAGTAGTGGTGAGGATTATGTGAATTATTTGTTTGCAAAGGGTCAAGAAGGTACATATCAGATAAGAATTGAAAACATTGCCAATTCAACTCAGATGGTAGAAATTCCAATTACCGTCACTCCTGAATTTTCTATGGTTGTATTGGTTTTACTAGTGTCATTTTCCTCTATTTTTGCATTAAGATACACTCGTATTTTTCGAATAAATTAAGGCTAATTCTTTTTTTTGATTTTTTGAATGTAATCAATGATAAAAATAATCCATAAGGTTTAGTTTTGTATAAAATATGAAAATAACATACTAGTAGAACTATCAAACAAACTGTACTATTATTAGAGTCAGCTTAA
>CAZQXU010000182.1:0-2021 GCA_964597385.1 uncultured Nitrosopumilaceae archaeon
AACCCAGCAAACACTATCAAGATAATTCCTATGAAAAATAAGGAGATATTTTTCATTCCTGTCAAGGCTGCGTTATATGCTGCAATGTTTAGAAATACTTGAAATGCCAACAGTGCAACAATTAGCCAATTAATCCATTTTTGTGAGAGATTAATTGTTGCCACTTTCTTTGGACCCTTGTCTTTTGCAAGTTTGGCTTTTCTTTCAGATTCTTTTGCAAGCTTGATCATCATATATGAGAATCCAAATCCAAGTGGAACTAGCAATATCATTACTGTATATAGAAACACTGGATCAATTACCAAACGCTCTACTAGAGGAATAGTAGTGTCAGATGGAATATAGAATCCCCAATATGTTGTGACCATGATTTGGGCTATTCCAGTAATACCAAATGCAGTAATTATTGGACGATCTTTCCAAGAGAATTTTTTATATCTATCAATAAATGGAATTAGTAAAAATGACGCAATGAAAAGTCCAGGCCATAAAACACCTGTAACAAACTTGTCATACTGAGTTCTCAAAAATGCATAGAGTCCGGTAAGATACCATTCAGGCACAGTAATTCCAGGTGGAACTGTCGGTTCAAACTTGAATCCCATGTCAATCGGAAACACACCACCAGTTATCAGAATCGCACCGCCAATTGCCATAACCATTGGTACATCAAACACAAGAAATCTTGGAAAGTGTACAGCCATCAATCCAAGCATTACAAGAGGTAAGAGAAACACATGTTGTGCATAAAATCGTAACACAAAATCTGAAAACCCACTACCAAACATTGCATCACGGATTGTCGGTCCTGCTATCGGAATTGACGTAGTAAGAGATGCAGCTATACTAATTGCAAGTTCTGCTCTTTCACTAAATATTACATCGTAACCAGTGAAAGCTTCAAGAATTGTAACGGTTCCAAGAATTACACCAGTTGCCCATAAAATTTCATTTCTAATTTTGTATCTTCCACTAAAGTATTGATAATACATGTGTAAAATTGCTAAAAGAACCATGGCATTGGAACCATGATAGTGAATATTCCTTATGTGAAAACCAAATGGGACTTCATCGTTGATGAACTTTACACTATCCCAAGCCCTATCCAACATCGGTTGGTAGTAAAACATTAGAAGTGCACCTGAAATTCCAAGAATTACAAATACAACAAACGTAAGCATCCCCAAAAATCCAAATGGACTTACAAATCTAGCAGGAAATGAAAATTTAATTGCAGTAAAGATAGTTCTGTCTAGTCCATCCCAGAGCCAGTAAAAAAAGGCAACTGCGCCAGTACGTCTATGAAGCGAAACGGCCATACCCAATTACTCCATTGTCATTCACACCCCATGTTGGTGGTAAAACCCATAAAAAGCCATCTGCATCAGCTTCAAAATTTAATTGTGCCAATGTGTCTGATGGTGCAGCTTGTAATGATGCAGGTCCAGCAAATGCTGTTCCGGTTGTAGGATCATACATACTTCCATGACAAGGACATTCTCCTCTCTTTCGTCCTTCTTCAGGCCAGTATTTCCATAAACACCAAAGATGAAGACACACCATACTGTATGCCCTAAAAGCTGAAATATTTTGTTGTTCTCCTCCAAGTTCTTTTGGCAATCTAATGAATTGCCATTTTCTAAATGCCTCTGCATCAAGTGCAGGATCACCAGTACTTGGATATGTAATTACTTCAGCATGATTAAGTGGAAATGTTTTGACGTTTGCTTGTGTTCCATCAGGTAAAATGACTTTAACTTTTTCTAGAGTTGCTTGTGAAGGGTTTGGCATGTAATTTCCAAATGGAACAAAAGGAGCAAAAGCTAATCCAGTGCCTGCAGCCCCCATTAACTTTAGAAAATCCCTTCTAGATAATCCGCTAGACTTTTTTGTCCCCTGCTCAGACATTCAAGCTGTCGTACTCGCCAAATTGCTTATAAACCTTATTCAATAATTTGTTGGTTTTTGTCTAAGAATCAAAAATAGAACAACTCCGATCGCAATTCCAACTCCAATACCAA
>CAZQXU010000183.1:0-2012 GCA_964597385.1 uncultured Nitrosopumilaceae archaeon
CAAACCATTTGACTTAAAAACAGTAAAAGAGATCATAGATACTACTTTGTTTGAATTGAATAAATTGGAGCAATAAACATTTTTAATATTAAATTTTAGATTTTTATTAAGCAATTAGTTAAAAATGATATTATTGCAAACTCTTTTGAGAAATGTTCGGTTTTGGATTTTCTGCAAGTGTTATTGTAAAAATTGTTGGAGGTGATGTCACAGTTATCCTCCCACCATGTGCCTCGATGATTGACTTTACACTTGCCAGTCCAAGTCCAGTTCCTTGCTGTTTTGTAGTAAATAATGGCTCAAATATTTTTTCCATATTCTCTTTTGCTATGCCTTCTCCGGAATCTTCAAATTCTATGATCAGATTATTTTTTTCACTTTTTGCCCGTATGGTTATGCTTCCGTCATTTTGACCGATTGCATCAACAGAATTTGATAGTAGATTTCCAAATGCAGCTTCTAACTGGATTTTACTTGCCATCAACGAAAAATCATGTTTTGGTAATGTGATTTTGATATTTTTTGGAACATTTGTATTTGTAATGGACTCATGTAACATTTGTAAAAGTGAAACTAGTTTTAGATCAAGAGGAATAGTCTTAACAAAACCTAGAACTTGATTTATTTGATGATTAATTCTAGATATTGCATCATTAAGAATTGGAATGTATTCGTCTAATTTTGGATCCAGTTTTTTGTTAATTCTTGACTCAATAGAGTCAACAGTGAGTTTGATCAGACCAAGAGGATTTCTCAAGTCATGAGATATTCTTGAAGTCAGCTCACCAATGGTGGATAGCTTTTCTTTTTTTATCAGATCATTTTGAGCCTGAATTATCTGTCTTGTTTGATTTTTTGTCTTTTCAAATAATATCGCTACTAACAATACGATAATTCCAATTACTGCAATCAATATTGGAAGTACAACGTCAAAAAAATAATAAAGTGATTTTGCGGACTTGGCACCTGCCACCAAAATTGATTCAGAATAATCAGTTGTGTGCTTGCCTCCCAATTCCACCTGAGCACCTCGTACACCATTATCTACAAAATAGTCATCCCACTCTTTAGAAAAAGTTACAACCATCCCAGTTACCGGCTCTACTGACACCATGCATTTCCCATCAGAAAGTATCTTTTTTGATGGAAATTGTGGAAAAGCCGAAGACACATCGGTGCCAGTATATTTACATGAAAAGTCATATACCTCAAGATCATCTATCTTGTTTGTTTTTTCAAAAACAAATATTGCAGATGTAAATATCATTGGATGAAAAAATTCATAGTTTTGTTTTTGTACGTTTGGGGGAAAAGCAAAATATTCGTTTGACTGGGCATGTTTT
Organism: uncultured Nitrosopumilaceae archaeon; assembly: GCA_964597385.1. Taxonomy (GTDB): domain Archaea; phylum Thermoproteota; class Nitrososphaeria; order Nitrososphaerales; family Nitrosopumilaceae; genus Nitrosarchaeum. The sequence goes on from CAZQXU010000183.1 coordinate 1,344, forward strand.
CGAGTATTTCTATCAACAAAAAAAGTCTGCTCATTGTTAAAAACTACATTATTTGTTGTCGGGTCTATTCCAACAATGGTTGCCTTGATTTCCAGTATGTCATTATTCACATCTACAACATATTGTCTCAAAGTTTCTCGGATCAAAAATGTGTCTGATAATTCTCCATCAATACTTTCTAGTATACGATCTTCTCCTTCGTGTTCAGAGATTAATTCATAGGTTAAAGGAAGTTTTTTTATTTCATATACTGATAGCTCGTATATGCCAATAACTAAGACAATAATCAAAAATCCTACAACAAGTTTTGACTTGTAACTGAAATTCATACAGTTTTCAGCAAGTCCTGATTATAAAAAATAAATCCACCTTGTCTTATGGGTGACAGACTCTTGTTTATATAATAATACAAATGGCTACATTTATGATCAATTGTATTATAATTGATGATGACTATAACATTACAAGGGTATTTTCAGATCTTTTAGAAATTATGGGATTGAACATTTTGGCATGTGGGTATGATGGCAAAGAGGCATCTGAACTATATGAAAAGCATCGCCCTGATCTTATCTTTACAGATATAATGATGCCAAAATATGACGGATTTTACGGCATTGAAAAAATTAAAAAATTTGATCCTGATGCCAAGATTGTTGTAATAACTGC
>CAZQXU010000184.1:0-2009 GCA_964597385.1 uncultured Nitrosopumilaceae archaeon
CATGAATAAAGTATGAATTTTTTACATATAACCCTAACACGAATTTCCCATCGATGGAAAGTAGTAAATTTTGTATGTAATAAAAAATTACTACATTTTATGCGTAAATTAGAATATTTTTCTGTTTTAGGAACGCTTCTTTGTTAGATAGAGCACTCCAACTAAAATACCAACAGCTGCTGCTATGTAAAATGGAAAAAACGCAATAGGATTTTTTGCAGGATCACCTGAAATGAATTCAAGAATCATACTTCCAGAATTTACTGCAGGTGGATCTGTAGAACTTTCCATTCCATAAACAGAATATGAACCGATTTTAAAAACTCCAATATCAAGATTAGATACTACTATTCTTGCACCATTGTTAACTGTTAATCCTGCTCTTTCTGTGTATGATAAAATAGATTTAGATGCAGGTGACCAACCTCTCTCCAAATCACTATGTACAACAACATATCCCTCTTTAGGAGTATTTACAGCAATCCAAAATTTTTCATTAGGTTTTGCACCCATTCCTATTTCAACTAATTTTTCAGGATTATCTTTATCATAAATTCTCAAAACTGCATTTCCATTTGGATTTGCATATAGTAGATTATTATCAATTGTAACTTGCCAGCTTACTCCATGTGTTTTTTCCATTTGAATAATATTTGCATCTCTAAGAATTTTATTAAATTCGTATGATGGAATTTCAATTGTATCTATAATTAATGATGGATTCTTTGATTCTTGGGCAAAAACTGGTGTTATGATTAATCCAGAAAATAATATTAACACAATAAGATACTTCACAAACTAAAATCTGGTTTTAGTGAATAAATACCTAATCAACAAATGGATGTGGATAATCTAGAATTACCTTTGAGACTTCGGGTCTTAAGATAAACTCAGATGGAGATTTTCCTTCATCAATCATCTGTCGTAGTTTAGTTCCACTGATTTGCTCTTTTGCATCATCACCATGTGGACAAGCCTTTGGATTTGTGTATGTCAAACATTTTCTGCAATAGAAAAACGCTGGGAAAAATACTGGAGTTATTGCTAATTCAGGATAATCTTCAAAGATTTTTTGGGCTGCAAATGGATCATAAAATGTTCCTACTCCTGCATGATCTCTGCCAATTATGATATGTGTACATCCATAGTTTTGTCTCATAATAGCATGATGTATTGCTTCTTTTGGTCCAGCATACTTCATTTCAGTATGTAATGTTCCAAGTTTGCATCTGTTTTCTGGATAATAATGCTTAATCATTGCTTCATAGCATTTTACAATCACTTCATCTACAAAGTCACCAGACTTTTTCTTGCCAATCACTGGATTTACAAATACGCCATCTCTTGTTGTAATTGATGTTTTTTGAAGCATCTCATGAGCTACGTGTGGTGGATTTCTGGTTTGAAAAGCCACAATTGTCTTCCATCCTGCTTTTGCAAATGCTTCTCTGGTTTGAAGAGGAGTTAATCGGTATTTTCTGATTTCGGTTTCTTCAGGTCTTGCAATGTAATCTATTTTTCCACCAACTAGATAGTCTTGCATAGACATTGTCTTTGCAACACCTGGATGAGAAGAGTCGGTTGTTCCATACACTCCCTTTGCAGTTTTTTCTTTATCAAAAGTAAAAGTATCTTTAACATGTAAGATTGCAATTCCTAATCCTTGATGGTTTTGTAGTAAGACTTTACCAGCTTTTTTCATTTTTACAGCCGTTGATTCATCAACATCAAGAACTATTGGAATTGTCCAAGCCAAGCCATTTGCAAGTCTACCTTTTGATATTACATGTTCAAAGTCTTTTTTCTCTAAAAATCCCTCTAAAGGGCTAAAAATTCCATCTGCAATGTTTTCAACATCATTTGCAAGGTCTTCAGAAATTTGAATGGAGTATAATCCAGACGTGTCAGATTTGGTAATTCTATTGACTAATTTTCCACCGTGTGGTTTAATTGAATCAGACATACTAAATTGCCTATTTATGGTCTATATGAAGGCCACACTCTTTGTG
>CAZQXU010000185.1:0-2002 GCA_964597385.1 uncultured Nitrosopumilaceae archaeon
TTTTAGATAAATTCAAAATTAAACATGAAGATCAAATAGTATCTGCACATAGGACCCCTACCAGATTAGAAGAATATGGCAAACATGCCGAAAAAATGGGGTTTAAGATAATAATTGCAGGTGCAGGTGGAGCAGCACACTTACCAGGAATGATTGCATCCCATACAATAATTCCTGTAATTGGGGTACCAATTATGGTGTATAATGATAAACAAGCAAAAAAAACGGATAATTCAAAGTTCTCTTCATTTGGAGGATTAGATTCTCTTCTTTCGATATCTGAAATGCCAACAGGTTCTCCAGTAGTGGCAGTAGGGATTAACAAGGCAGGAAATGCTGGGATATATGCTCTGAAAATGTTGGCAAATGAATTTCCAGAATTAAAAAAGAAATTAAAATCACACAAATCAGAACAGCATAATTCAGTTCTTAAAGAATCTGAAATTCTAAAAAAACAAGGCCTTAGTAAGTTTGTTCAAAAGAAATTCAAATAGATTAGGTAAGCAATCTAAACTGGATGTTTTTCTTTTTTAATGTCTCAATTAGTCTGTCTGCCTGTTCTTTTCCTTGTGTTTCTAAACTGAGTGTAACTCCGGCAGAGCCTGCATTTATGTTAGAACTTAATCTATCATGTACTACTTCAACAATGTTTGCATTTGCTGCGCTAATTTCATCTACTATTTCTTTAAATGCTCCCGGTCTATCAGGCAACAAAATTGATAATTTAAGTAAACGCCCCATTGTTGCCAATCCCTTATCTACAATTTGACCTAAAAGATACATGTCTACATTACCTCCAGTCAGTATTGGGACAACTTTTTTTCCGGGAGATGGTTTTGCAGATATTAAATAAGCTAAACCCACTACACCTGCAGGCTCTACTACGAATTTCATTCTCTCCATAAGCAAGAACATTGCCTTGATGATATCGGAATCATCGACCAATACTATCTCGTCAATTAGTTCTTTAATTATTGAAAAAGTTGTTTGCCCAGGCACTTTGACAGATATTCCATCTGCGATAGTTCTTTCACCACCACTTGATGTTAAAGACCCATTTTTGACTGATTCATACATAGATGGAAACGATTTGGATTGAACACCTACTACCTTGATCTTTGGATTTTTTTCTTTTATGGCAATTAAAACTCCCGCGGCAAGTCCACCCCCACCTATTGGTACATACACTTCATCCACATCAGGTAAATCTTCTAGAATCTCTAACCCAATTACTCCTTGAGCAGCTATGATCTGAGGATCATCAAAAGCATGTATTATTGTAGCACCTGTTTTTTGTGCAATATCTTTTGCTTTAGCGGATGACTCTTCATAGTTGATTCCTTCTAAGATTACATTTGCACCATAACCTCTAGTTGCAGCTACTTTTGACGGAGATGCATTTTTTGGCATAACGATAGTGCAAGGTATTTTTTCCAATGAAGATGCAAATGCAACTCCTTGAGCATGGTTTCCTGCAGATGCTGCAACTACCCCATGTTTTTTTCCATCAGACGATAAATTACTTATTTTATAATACGCACCACGAAGTTTAAACGAACCAGTCTTTTGTTGAAACTCTGCTTTTAAATAAACTTCAGATCCTGTAATATTACTAAACGTAGGAGAATACACTAATGGTGTTTTTCTTACGTCTTTTCCTCTTGATGCATTTGCATTTTGTATTTCATCATATGATGGGTTCATTAGAAATTCTGCTTGATAAAAGAGATATTTGACTTCTTCCATTGAGAATTTGGAATATTATTCATATTTTATGCGCAAATTTTGAAAATATAACCAGTAACCATATTATGATACAAATTCATTCCAAATGAACTTCTGGTTGCATTTTATGTTTTTAAATTAAATAATAAATTAATCTACAATAGTTTTGAAAATTCATCTAATCGTTTTACGATATTGTCTTTTACGGATTCTGACATCTTTCGAGGATCAAATAGTCCTTCCTTTGTTTTATTTTTAATAAATTCAATATCAAATG
>CAZQXU010000186.1:0-1999 GCA_964597385.1 uncultured Nitrosopumilaceae archaeon
TTTTAGATAAATTCAAAATTAAACATGAAGATCAAATAGTATCTGCACATAGGACACCTACAAGATTAGAAGAATATGGCAAACACGCTGAAAAGATGGGATTTAAGATAATAATTGCAGGTGCAGGTGGAGCAGCACATCTACCGGGAATGATTGCATCACATACAATAATTCCAGTAATTGGAGTGCCAATTATGGTGTATAATGATAAACAAGCCAAAAAAGCAGATAATTCCAAGTTCTCTTCTTTTGGAGGATTAGATTCTCTTCTTTCAATATCTGAAATGCCAACAGGATCTCCCGTAGTGGCAGTAGGGATTAACAAAGCGGGAAATGCTGGGATATACGCTCTTAAAATTTTGGCAAATGAATTTCCAGAACTAAAAAAGAAATTAAAACTTCACAAATCAGAACAACACAATTCTGTTCTTAAAGAATCTGAGATTCTAAAAAAACAAGGCCTTAGTAAATTTGTTCAAAAGAAATTCAAATAGATTATGTAAGTAATCTAAACTGAATATTTTTCTTTTTTAATGTCTCAATTAGTCTATCTGCTTGCTCCTTTCCCTGTGTTTCCAAGCTTAGTGTGACTCCCGCAGAGCCTGCATTTATGTTGGAACTTAATCTGTCATGTACCACTTCCACAATGTTTGCGTTTGCCGCACTGATTTCATCCACTATCTCTTTGAATGCACCCGGTCTATCTGGTAACAAAATAGATAATTTGAGTAAACGTCCCATAGTTGCCAATCCTTTATCTACAATTTGTCCTAAAAGATACATGTCAACATTACCTCCAGTTAGTATAGGTACAACTTTTTTTCCGGGTGATGGTTTTGCAGATATTAGATAAGCTAAACCTACTACACCTGCGGGTTCTACTACAAATTTCATTCTCTCCATGAGTAAGAACATTGCTTTGATGATATCTGAATCATCAACCAATACTATTTCATCAATTAGTTCTTTGATTATTGAAAAAGTTGTTTGTCCTGGTACTTTGACAGATATTCCATCTGCAATAGTTCTTTCACCACCACTTGATGTTAAAGAGCCATTTTTTACTGACTCATACATAGATGGAAACGAACTGGATTGAACGCCAACTACTTTGACCTTTGGATTTTTTTCTTTTATTGCAATTAATACTCCTGCAGCAAGTCCACCCCCACCTATTGGCACATACACTTCATCTACATCAGGTAAATCTTCTAAAATTTCTAATCCAATTACTCCTTGAGCAGCAATGATCTGCGGATCATCAAATGCATGTATCATTGTCGCTCCAGTTTTTTGTGCAATCTCTTTTGCTTTAGCAGATGACTCTTCATAGTTGATGCCCTCCAAGATTACATTTGCCCCATAACCTCTAGTTGCAGCTACTTTTGATGGAGATGCGTTTTTTGGCATAACTATAGTGCATGGTATTTTTTCTAATGAAGATGCAAATGCAACGCCTTGAGCATGATTTCCAGCAGATGCTGCAACCACGCCATGTTTTTTTCCATCAGATGATAAATTACTTATTTTATAATATGCGCCACGCAGTTTAAACGATCCAGTTTTTTGTTGAAATTCTGATTTTAGATAAACTTCAGAGCCTGTAAGATTGCTAAACGTGGGGGAATACACTAATGGTGTTTTTCGTACGTCTTTTCCTCGTAACGAGTTTGCATTCTGTATTTCATCATATGATGGATTCATTAGAAATTCTGCTAGATAAAAGAGATATTTGACTTCTTCCATTGAGAAATCGGATTTCTATTCTCATTTTATGCACAAATTTTGAGAATATGGCAAATAACCACAACAATAACACAAATTTATTCCCAGCATAGTTGTGAATTAATTTTTCTAAATTAAATAATAGATTGATTTTGTAATAATTTTGAAAACTCATCTAATCGCTTTATGATGCTATCTTTTACAGATTCTGACATCTTACGAGGATCAAATAGTCCTTCCTTTGTTTTATTTTTAATAAATTCAATATCAAATG
>CAZQXU010000187.1:0-1977 GCA_964597385.1 uncultured Nitrosopumilaceae archaeon
TTCTCATGTTGAGAAATGATGGTCTAAGTTCTTCAAGTTGTTTTTTGAGAGATTGGGCAGTTTCAATATCGCCGTTCTTGATTGCATCTCTTAGTTGTTGAGTCAAGTCAAGAAAGTGTGCTCTTACTGCATCAATTTCTGCATTTCCTGTTGATTCAGAGAATTTTTGCTGGAATTTTTCATACTTTTCCATTTTGTCTCCATGCATCTTTTCTTTCATTTCTGAATGATCAAATGTTTTGGTGACTGTGGTAAAGTTTGCAGCATCACCTGCATCTACAACAAAGATGTTTACCGTCTTTGTATTTGATTCAACATCTTTATTCATGCTGACAATGGTCCATACAACATACTTGTTGCCTTCGTCATCTTTTACAATTCCTATGCCTGCTTTCATTGCATCAGTAATCCCGTTACTTTCAGCAACAGAAACGGCTTGACCGAGAGAAACTGTTATTTGATTTTTTAATGTGTCATGTGTCTCTTTAGTCATTTCTTCAGGAATTTGTATAGTTCCAGTAAATCCCTCAACTAGGATAACATGATGTCCTCTTTTCATGTCTTTCACACCAGCCCATTTTGCTTTGTCTGTACCATCTGCCATCACATACGGAGTAGCAACAACAAACATTAGCGCAAAGACTACTGCAAAGGCAGGAATCATGTACTTTGTTTTGGTTTTCATTGATAATTTCATTAATTTTCGAATAAAAGGCATTGTTATCAAGTGATACGTAACAATGTTCCCTGACACTTATCAATCAAAAATATGGCGTCATTATGAGATGACTCAAATTTGCAAGGGTGTTTGTGATCTAAAAAAAGTATCATCGATGCCAAATAACTTACGTTACAAGTCAGGTCAGAAAAGATGCTGTCTTTGCGATTGTTACTTTTACACTGAAGATAATACATGTCCTTGTTGTGCTACTAGACTCCGAACAAAACCTAGAAACAAAAGAATATGGGAACAAAGTTGAATTATAATGGAATATGAGTTTAATGGAGATTATACTTGGTACGTGAATATCGAGATCGAATTTACATTAGGAAGGATATTTTGTTGAAGCTATACGAATTTGGTGAAATGAATCAGAGTAGATTGATGAGTATTTGTGGTTTAAACAATGTAAAACATAAGGAAATTTTAGATAGCATGGTAGAAAAAGAAATGATTGAAAGAAGAGATGAGTCTTGGGGAAGTAAAAGTATTCATAATTACAGAATCTCTGAAAAGGGAAAAATTTTGCTTGAAGAGGTTTTGCAAAGATATGAGAATTTATTTCCAAGAGATGAGGGGGAGAAATAAAATTGTCTAAAGATAAAAAAAACAATGAAAATATTTTTGAAATCTTAGATGGAATTATGATCCAGCTAAGTAGAACAAAAAAAATGTTTATGATTATGATCATCACTACTTTGATTCTTCCCCCGGTTGCAATTTTGGCAATATCTGCTGTATATGATCCTCCTTACCAAGACAGATTCAAAAAAGATCTTGATACTCACTTACAATATCAATTGGATAATGGCGAAATTACCGAGGATGAATACAACACTTTTAAAGAAAAAATCTCAAAAAAAGAAAAACCAAATCCATTACTTCGACCCCATCAAATTATAATATTTGCAATATCTGTTGGTTGGTTAGCTATTGGTATAAGACAATGGGTTGTTCTCTCAAAGTGGGATAAAAGATACAAATTATTCAAAGAAAACCAAAAGGAAATTGACAAAAAATTTGCAGATGATTCTGATGATGATTTAGGTGATTCTAGCGATGAAAATAATTCCAATAAATCCGATAAAAAACAACCTAAATCTTAGAATTTAGTATTTTTTTAGCCTAAATTCTTGTTACTGAAGAACCCTTGGAACTTTTTTCAGTATATGTGAAATTGAAATTCTTCCAGGCCCTATTACTATGAGTAAAAGACATCCTGATAGAATAAGTATCTCAAATTCTACTCCTCCTCG
>CAZQXU010000188.1:0-1942 GCA_964597385.1 uncultured Nitrosopumilaceae archaeon
AGATTAGAAAAAGAACCAATTTTGATGAAATCATTATCAAGAATTGGACTAGTCAGTAATGAATCAACATTAGATGATGTGTTGAATCTCCAAGTTAACGATTTACTTTCGCGTAGACTACAAACAATTGTAACAAGAAAATTTGGATTTAAAACACCTTATCAAGCAAGGCAAGCAGTAATTCATGGACACATAATGATTGGGGATAGAAAGGTAGACATCCCATCATATATTGTAACACTTGAAGAGGAAAAGAATATTCACTTTTCACCTGAATCTAACATCCCAAATATGTTAGAAAGTACAAAACCAGAAACAACCCAAGAAGTTAATTCAGACATAGATGTAGCCAAAGAATCTGAAGACGCTGTAGAAAGTTCTTCAACCAAATAATAATAAAAAACAAGTCTAACAGTAAATAACCCCTCATATTATAAAATAGATTAACCATGTGTTCAATTATAGGGTATTATGGAAATGAAGTAGCTGCACCCATAATAGTCAAAGGATTAAGGAGAATGGAATATCGTGGATATGACAGTGTAGGAGTTGCAACTGAATCAAATAGTCAAATTGAATTAAAAAAAGGAATTGGGAAAGTAGAAGAGGTAAATTCCAAGGTTCAACTTGATACATTACCCGGAAAAATTGGCATAGGCCATACTAGATGGGCAACTCATGGAAAGGTTACAGATGTTAATGCACATCCACATCCCAGTAATTCTGGAAAATTAGCAATTGTACACAATGGAATTATAGAGAATTTTGAAGAATTAAAAAAACAGCTAGAAAAAGAGGGATATATTTTCAAAAGTGAAACAGATAGCGAAGTAATAGCGAATCTTCTTCAAAAAAATTATGAGAGTATAAAAAATGTCAAAGATTCAATAATCAAAACAGTATCAGAGTTGAAAGGAAATTATGCATTTGTTGCGATGTTTGAGAACGGTCAAATGGTTGCAGCAAGATTTCATGAACCGTTAATTGTGGGAATTGGAAAAAATAGTTATTTTCTATCAAGTGATGTTTTAGGATTCATTGAACAAACAGATAATGCAATATACATTGAAAATGGAAATTTTGTTTTAATTGATAAAAATAAATTAGAAATTTTTGATTTTAATGGAAATGTCGTAAAACAGCAAATTACTAAAGTATCAAAAGAATTTGCAGATGCATACAAAGGGGATTATGCACATTTTACATTAAAAGAAATTTCAGAACAACCTGATATTATATTCAAATCAGGAGAGAATACTAAAAATGCCATAAAAAATGCAGGAAATCAAATTAAAAATTCAAATAATATCTACATAACAGGAAGTGGAACTAGCTATAATGCAGCGCTAATAGCAAAACAAATCTTAGCAAAATATGCAAAAATTAAGACAGACACCATAATTTCAAGCGAATTACAATTTTCATCTCAAATAATCGAACCAGAATCAACATTAATTGCAATTTCTCAAAGTGGTGAAAGTGCAGATGTGTTAGAAGCAGTGAATATTGCTAAAAAAGAGAAATGCAAGATCATATCCATAGTAAATTCACTTACATCATCTTTGGCAAGAGAGTCAGACTTTATTATTGGCATGAATTGTGGTCCAGAGATAGGAGTTGCTGCAACAAAAAGTTTCACATCACAAATTATTGTAATATACAAATTAGTAGAAGTGATTTGTAATGGAAGTTTTATTATCGATTATAAAGAAATTGCAAATGCAATTTCAAAGATTCTTGAAAATCATGCTCAAGTAAGAAACATTGCAAAAGAAATTAAAGAAATCTCAGATATTTACGTTCTAGGTAGAGGAATTCATTATCCAATAGCCATAGAATCAGCTTTGAAGTTAAAAGAACTCACATACATTCATGCAGAAGGAATTGCAGGAGGAGAATTAAAACATGGACCTCTGGCACTTATGGATTCCAATGTTTTTGT
>CAZQXU010000189.1:0-1935 GCA_964597385.1 uncultured Nitrosopumilaceae archaeon
AAAAACAACTAATCAATTTAAATAATAAACGAGTAAAATTTTGTCTATGGGTGGACATCTTTGGAAAATCTCAACCAAAAGTAATACCTCTAGAGTTAACTGAAAACCAATTTCAAATATATAATAAAATATCAAGAAACTATTCTCATTCTTTTCTTTTTGAATCATTAACAGGTCCTGAAGTATTAGCAGAGACATCAGTCATGGGGTTTGATCCTAAAATAATTCTCAAAGGATACTCAAACAAAGTTGAAATAATAAAAAATAACAAAACAGAAACTATTCAAACAAATAATCCATTTGAAGAGTTAAAAAAATTACTAGGAAAATCAGAGGATCAAAGTTACAGATATTTGGGTGGTGCAGTGGGAGTTGTAAATTATGACGCAATTAGATTGGTAGAAAATATTCCAGATACACATGATTCGCCTCAACCATTAATGGAATTTGGAATTTATGATGACGGAATACTATATGATAACATACATAAAAAATTATTTTATTTTTATAATGATCAAAATAGATTCAAACAATTTAAAATCAGTCAAGATTCATTTGAGGATTTTAAAGCAACAGAAATAACACCAAACATGAATCAAGAAAAGTTCTCAAATATCGTAAACAAGGCAAAACAATACATACATGATGGAGACATATTCCAAGTAGTACTATCTAGGAAATTTGCATTTGATACACATGGAGACAATCTAACATTATACAAAACACTACGAAGATTAAACCCATCACCTTACATGTATCATTTAAAACAGGATAATAAAACAATCATTGGTGCATCTCCTGAAATGCTTGTAAGGATAACTAACGATAAAGTAGAAACATTTCCAATTGCAGGAACCAGAAAGATTACAGATAATGAGGAAAAAAATAATCAATTAGCAGATGAATTACTCCATGATGAAAAAGAATTAGCAGAACACACAATGCTAGTAGATTTAGGAAGAAATGATATTGGAAGAGTTTGCAAATATGGAACTGTCCATACTGAAGAATTAATGGAGATTAAACGATTCAGTCATGTTCAGCACATAGTTACACATGTTGTTGGTAATTTAGCACCTAAAAATGACATGTTTGATGCGTTTAAGGCGGTTTTTCCCGCAGGAACAGTTTCAGGTGCACCAAAAGTCAGAGCAATGGAGATAATTGATGAATTGGAGACTGAAGCTAGAGGCCCTTATGCGGGTGCTGTAGGATATTTTTCTTATAACGGATGCTGTGATTTTGCAATCGCAATTAGAAGTATATTCATAGAAGGAAACAAAGGATTTGTTCAATCAGGAGCAGGGATTGTCTCAGACTCTATTGCAGAAAATGAATTCAAAGAAACAGAACACAAAGCTGGAGCAATGCTTCAGGCATTAAGAGAGGCAACAAAATGAAATTTTTAATTATTGATAATTATGATTCATTTGTTTACAATATTGCACAATACTTGGGAGAGTTGGGAGTTGATTGCGATGTTATTAGAAATGACAAGATAACATTAGAGAAAATAAAACAAAATAACTATGATGCAATAATAATATCACCAGGTCCAGGAACACCTACGGATAGAAAATATTTTGGTGTATGTAGCGATGTAATAAAAGATATTGGGCCAACTACTCCAATACTAGGAGTATGTTTGGGACATCAAGGTATTATTCATGCATTTGGTGGCAAAGTTACAAACGCAGGATGTGTGAGACATGGAAAGACCAGTCCAGTAGATCATACAAATTCAGAATTGTTCAAAGATGTCAAAAATCCTTTTAGAGCAACAAGATACCATTCACTTGTAGGAGACAAGACAGTAATTCCAGACATACTAGAAGTTACAGCTGTTGCTGCAGATGATGGAGAAGTGATGGCAATAAGACACAAAGAGTATCTTATAGAAGGAGTACAATTTCATCCAGAATCAATTATGACAGA
>CAZQXU010000190.1:0-1935 GCA_964597385.1 uncultured Nitrosopumilaceae archaeon
ATATTGACAGAAATTAATTTTGTCTTGGATTTAGTGTTGATATGATAAGTTAATCAGAATAAGATATATTTTTGGATGATAATGCTATCATCAAAAAGACTAACCTTTAGCATTTAGTCTAAAAAAGATACATCGAATAATACTCGAATCTTTTGGCATTAAAAGGTCAAAATTAACCACTTTCTAACTTAAATCGTCTAGCACCCGCTAAGCAATCAAAATGCTCCTTGAGTGGGCATTTCAACCGCACCCAAAGAGTTTGCATCCGCAGAAAACTCGATAATTCAAGTCACCTCATTTCATTAAAAAGGATTTCTGAGCATAGATTTGAGATTTTTATTAAGTAATCATAAAGAAAAGCAGATGAAGACAACACAAGGGATACTCATCATGGCATTGGTGGTCTTTGGCACTTTACCAAATGTTTACGCCATACCTTCTGTTGAAATTGTAATGGAAAAGACCACTTACAATTATTGTGAAAAATTATTCTATACCATCAAAGTATCTGAAATTACAGGAGACCCTGCAATTTTACACATTACAGATCAAGCAGGAAAAGCAAGTAGTGCAATTCCAATTCCAATATCTAATTTAGAAACTCCTATCCCATCTGTGATGCCATTTGAGGCAGAAATTTTTCCTCCAGGAAAATATGTTTTAGATGTTAAGTATTCTGGAGGAGAAGATACGATATCATTTGATTTATTGGATTCGGAAAATGTGTGCATATCAACTGTAATGAAACAGTTTGCATTTAGTTGGCTTAACAACCAAATTTCTGATGGGTTTTTCATAGATGCAATAAATAAATTTGTAGATAAAAAAGTAATTAAAATTCCAGATAACTTTAGCGAAAAAAATCTTCAAGACATACACATACCAAGTTGGGTAAAAAATGTAGTTACATGGTGGCTTGAAGAAAAAATTTCAGACGATGAAGCAGCAAAAGCAATTCAATATTTAATTAACAAAGAAATTATCGTAATTTAAAAAATGAACAAATACTCAAAGATAACACTAGTAGCAATAATTGTCATAATAATTCCATTTGTATATTCAGTATTGAATATAATTGCAGCAGAACAGTTACAATTCAAATGGAGTAAAGACAAGTTCAGTTTTTTTGAATTATCAAATGGCGGAGATGTAGAATTTTGTAATACCATGCCATATTGGATGAGTCTTAATAAATTTGAAATAATTACGTTTTACGATATGAAGCAAAACGGAATATTTACCGTATATCCACTTATGATAAATCCATCATCAACTGCTATTCAAAAAGGAGTATTTTCTTCTCAAGAGTTTACTACAGCACAATATGTGTTCATGAACTTAGATTTTGAATTCGATGGAGGAGATATCAGAATAGACCCAAACAAGTTGTATGTAATGGTAAACATCAACACTCCAATTATTGGAATAATCCCATATACTACCACTTTACAATATTCAGGATTTGAATTTAGTAATTTAATGAATAATGAAAAATTAAGTTGTTAGATTATTTACTACTCTTACTTGCTTTTGACATTATAGCCAAAACAAGTCCAATAACACCTGCAATGATAAATGCTGCAACAACTCCAATGACTAGTTGTTTTCCTAATCCTTGAGGAGTAACTTCAGATTCAGTAACCGGTTCTGCTACACATTCGCCATCTTGTAGAATTGTTCCAGGTCCACATCTTTCATCTAAGACACAAACGCCATCTTGTAGAATTGTTCCAGGTCCACATTCTGTCTTTGGTTTTTCATCTACAGGTTTCTCAACAATTGGTGTGGGAACTTCCTCTTCAGGTTGAGTAACTTCCTCTTCCTCTTCAGGTTGAGTAACTTCTGGTTCTTCTTCAGGTTGAGTAACTTCCTCTTCAGGCATAGATCCAGATGAACCAAATTGAGTTCCAATAATTTCAATCTCCTCTGTTCCAG
>CAZQXU010000191.1:0-1929 GCA_964597385.1 uncultured Nitrosopumilaceae archaeon
AATTAATCTTTTGTTTAAATACCGTTAGCTAGACCTAATCATTAATTCATGCAATCAAAATTTTATGTGTATTTGATTATTGTTGTTTTTACACTTGGATTATATCTGACATCTCATAATGTATATGCTCAAAATCAAGAACAATACGCTTCCACTTTTACCATTACTAGATTAGGTCTAGATTTAACCAAAAAAGCCATTTTGGAGGATAACTATGATGTTGCAGAAAAGTATTCTGCATTAACTAATAATTTCTATGGAAAAAATATCCAAATTTTAAGAACAATTGATCCTGATTATTCAGATAATGTTCATCTGGAATTACTTGATCTTCATTCAGGTATTTTAGCAAAATCAAATTCGCAAAATTTGATTGTTCAAATAAATAATCTGCAAGACACTTTGCCTTCCAATTCATTAGATGGGGATTCCAATGTGATTGTGGCTTTTATTTTATCGGAGGCTGATGAACAATATCAAAAATTTATTCAACATAAAAGTGATGAATCATACTTTTTCACTTTATCATTATTAGAACATTCAAAGATTATTTTGAATCAAAATCCAATATCTGATAATAGGTTAAAACAAGAGATTGACTCCTTTTTTTCTGATTTGGATAAATCTGTTTTAAATAAAAAAGACTTTGTATCTGTTGGGAACCTAATAACTGCCATACAGCGTGATTTGTTAGAAACTGAAACAATTGCAATTGATAAAACAAATCTGTATGTGGTAATTAGAAATTTGTATTCTGAATTAATTATGGCAGTAAATTCTAATGATTATTCAACAGCAGAGGAACTTGCAATTGAGGCATACCTTGAAAATTTTGAATATTTGGAATCTGACATTAAAAAAGTGGACGAGTCATTATTGAATACATTAGAAATAGACATGCGCGAAAATCTCCGTAAAATGATTATTCAAAAAGAGGATCCTGGCACAATTATCCAATTTATTGAAAATTCTATTTTACCTGATTTGGCAAAAGCTGAAAAAATGACTAGCGAACTTACCCCTCTTACAAATAACGGTCCATTAAAAACTCAAAATTTGAAATCTATGGGTGATGCACCGGATGATCAAAAAACAGTAGTTAAAAATAAAATTGATATAATTCGTGAGCAGTTAGAAGAAACATTACGCCATTATGACCAGGGAAATATTCAATCTGCGCACGCATCAGCTCGCTCAGCATATCTTGATAGTTATGAGTTTGTAGAGATTCCTCTTAGAGCAATTGATCCAGATTTTACACTTGAGGTAGAATACCAATTTGCCACTCTTCGAAACTTGATTAAACAAGAGGCACCTCAAAAGGAAATTCATGATGTTATTATTGGCATAAAGCGAAATCTTGATGAATCTGAAAGAATTGTAACGGGTACTGGTGAGCTTGCCCCGGCTATTGCATTTTCGTCTTCTTTTGCAATTGTATTTAGAGAGGGACTGGAATCTGTACTGATTCTTGGTGCTATTTTGACATATCTTGAAGCATCAAGAAATAATCAATTTAAAAAATATGTTTACTATGGTGTAGTTGCTGCCTTTGCAGCTACTGCAGTTACCTGGATTATAGCATCATATATCATTGAAATCTCTGGGGCAAATCGTGAACTCATTGAGGCAATTGCAGCATTGTCTGCAACTGCCGTTTTGTTTTATGTTAGTTTCTGGGTTTTAAATAAAATTGAACATAAAAAATGGATGGAGTTTGTTAAAGCTAAAGTTTGGCAAGCCACTACTACAGGCAGTGTAATGGTTTTTGTGATGTTGTCTTTTTTTACTGTCTATAGGGAAGGATTTGAAACTGTCTTATTTTACCAAGCAATGTCTGGGTTTGCAAAATATATGGAAGTCTATGTGGGTCTTGGATTTATCATTGGATTGATTTCTCTTTTGGGTCTGTATTATGTAATGAGAAAA
>CAZQXU010000192.1:0-1915 GCA_964597385.1 uncultured Nitrosopumilaceae archaeon
GTGGACAGAACTATTACCATGATGATTGTAGTTGCATGCTTTGGTGTTGCCCTTGGTATGGTTTTTTTCGTAATGGATACTCCATTACAGTCGTTTGCAGAAAATCAATCTGTCCACAATTCCCCCATAACACGAACCTATACTGTTATAGCTGAAGATACTACACTTGAGATTGCTCCTGATACTAGAGTTGAAGCTTGGACATACAATGGAACTATCCCTGGTCCAACATTAAGAGCAACAGAGGGAGACAGAGTGATTATTAATTTTATCAACAATGGAAAATTACCGCACACAATGCATTTTCATGGTGATCATAATGAAAAAAATGACGGCGTATTTCAAGAAGTTCTTCCAGGAGAATCATACACTTATGACTTTATTGCAGAACCAGCTGGTGCTTTTATGTATCACTGCCATGTAATGCCAGTATCATCGCATATCAGAAATGGATTGTATGGCGCATTCATTGTAGATCCAAAAGAAGGAGTGGAACCTGCCAGAGAATATGTTCTAGTCAAAGGAGAGTATGATTTAGAAGACCAAGAGACATGGACACCAGATTATGTTTTCTTTAATGGATACGCTGATCAATATTGGTCTAACCCATTACCTGCAGTTACAAATGAGTTAGTTAGATTATACTATATTGACATGGGTGCAATACCTGCATATGGATTTCATATTCATGGAACAATCTTTGATACTATAATATCTGGTATTTGGGAAAATGAACCAATTAAAACTCAAACATGGGAGGTAAGTCCTGGAAATGCTGCAATATTTGAGGCTAAATGGAAGGAGCCTGGAAGGTATCTATTTCATTTACACGGAACTCCTGAGGAACGAGGCACAATGGCATACTTTGATGTAAAAAATCCACCGTCAAATGCAATTGATGGCATAGATGTTTCAAAAACAAAATCAATTGATATGTGGAATTGGCAAAAACAAATCTTGACTGATTTACAACAAGCAGATTCTGATGCAAAGATTACGCAAACAACTACAGTTACATCTGGACATGAACAACATAGTATTCTAGCTCAAATTCAAGTTGAGTCTGAAATAATTGAGACAAATATTTGTGATATTGAAAAAGACTCTGCTGTAAAGACATCCAATAAATCATATTATCCTAAACTAACTCAAATAAAATCTGGAGACACTATTTCTTGGACAAACAAAGACGTATCGGTTCATACTGTAACAAGTAAAGACGATTTATTTGATTCTGGAATGATGATGCCAGGCGATACATTTAAGCAAAAATTTGCTGAAGTTGGATTGTATGACTATTATTGTATGCTTCATCCATGGATGACTGGAACAATAAAGTCAGTATGATTATTTTTCAAATACAATTTTCATCATATTGTCATTTATTTCAGAATCTATCTTTTTTTCTAAAACATCATTGAAAATTAATTGTAGTACTGTTTTGTGATACAATGACCAATTGTATCCTAAATCATGTTTTATGATATAGGTATGTTTTCTATTTTCTTCTGTATGATTCATTTCAAAATCTGAAATCTTCATTCTTGTTACAAACCATGATACAAACGAATCAATATCCATAGTTCCTTTCATAAAAGTTGCAATATCTGATACTATGCTATGTCCAATTTTTTCTGCCAATTCGACAGTTTCTTTCTCAGTTAATTTTTTAAACAATGCACTTACAATTGGTTTTGCAATTGGTACCATGCCTACTTTAGGCTCAAACATATCCCATTCTGTATATCTTGAAAAAATCCTATTGGCTAAAACATTCAAGCTTATTCCTTGAGATTCTGATTCTTTCCTAATCTTATCTAAAATATTACTGTCTAGTCTAAATGACATAGTTTCTGTCTTCTTTTTTTGTTCATCAGTCAAGTGTTATCCTGCAATCATTGTTCATTAATAATGT
>CAZQXU010000193.1:0-1909 GCA_964597385.1 uncultured Nitrosopumilaceae archaeon
GCAAATGCTCTTGCAGATGCAATAATGTATGGCATTAAATTCTCATCAGTATCAGCTGCACTCTTCATTGAAGATAATGCCTTTTCGAGTTTCTTGTTGTCCCTAGTTGCTCTGAGTTCTTTGAGTGCTTTCTTTTGTTGGATTTCAATTCGATCATCAATTCTTAGCAATTCAGGAGGTTTCTCTTCTATCTCAGAGTATTTGTTTACTCCAACTATTACTCGATCTCCTGCATCTGCTTCTTTTTTAAGACGATAAGCATTTTGTCTTATTTCTGACTGGAAGAAGCCTTTTTCAATGGCCTTAATAGAACCACCCATTTTTTCAATTTGTTTAAGATACTTCCAGACATTTTCTTCTATTTGGTCACATAACTCTTCAAGATAGTAAGAGCCAGCCATGGGGTCAACAGTCTTAGTTACCCCACTTTCATGTGCAACAATTTGTTGTGTTCTAAGAGCAATTTTTGCAGATTCTTGTGTAGGTAATGCCAGTGCCTCATCTCTGGAGTTGGTATGAAGTGATTGAGTGCCACCAATTACTGCAGCCATTGTCTGTATAGCAACACGTACAATGTTATTGTCAGGTTGTTGAGCAGTTAATGACTCACCACTTGTTTGAGTATGGAACTTTAGTTGTAATGAACGCGGATCTTTTGCATGAAACTTTTCTTTTAGGATTTTTGCATACACTTTTCTTGCAACTCTAAACTTGGCAACTTCTTCAAAAAACTCAATTGTACAACAAAAGAAAAAGGACAATCTAGGTGCAAAGTCATCAATTTTTAATCCTCTATCAATACATGTTTGGATATATGCAATAGCATTTGCAATTGTAAATGCAATTTCCTGTGTTGCAGTACAACCAGCTTCTCTCATATGATAGCCAGAAATAGAAACAGGGTACCATTGTGGAACTTTTTCAGCACAATATCCAATCATGTCACCAATTAATCTCATCGATGGTTTTGGTGGATAGATGTATGTGTTTCTTGCAATGTATTCTTTTAAAATATCATTTTGGGTTGTACCTCTTAGTTCAGTACTTTTGAATCCTTGGGATTCTCCTACTACAATATAGTATGCTAGTAAAGTGGATGCAGTAGAATTAATTGTCATAGAAGAACTGACTTTTCCTAAAGGAATTCCATCAAAGGCAATCATCATATCTTTAAGTGAAGCAATTGAAACACCAACCTTTCCTACTTCACCTTCAGCAGGGGTAGAATCAGGATCATGTCCAATTTGGGTTGGAAGGTCAAAAGCCATACTGAGTCCGGTTTGTCCTTTTTCAAGCATAAACTTGAATCGCTCATTAGTTAATTTGGCATCTCCAAAACCAGAATACTGTCTCATTGTCCAAAATCGTTCACGGAACATTTCTGTATGAATTCCACGAGTGTATGGATAAACTCCAGAATCTTCTTTAACATATTTTTTAGAGGATCTTTGGTAAATTCGTTTTACTGGAAAATTAGAATCAGTGACAAAATTCTTTGTAGTTTTTTTACTAGTTTGTTTTTTTACCATCTTTTTCACTTTACCAATGACTTTGTAATTTTATCAGCAGCTTCAAAAGGATCCATCTTTTTTGATTGTATTTTTTTGAGATATTTTGAGAATGTTTTGTCAGAATTCAACATTACTTCGATCTTTTCACTCATATTATTTAAAATAATATCTTTTAATTCAGTTTCCAATCTGAGCATATCTTTATCATGTTTATTTTTATTTTTTACAGTCATCATTTCTTTCAGAGTCTTAGCAAATTCGGATATTCCAGTGTTTTTTTTAACCGAAGTCTTCAAAAATACAGGATTCAGATTACTAGAACCGATATACTCACGAATTGCATCGAATAGTTGATTGGCTCCATCAAGGTCACTCTTGTTAACAACATAGATATCTCC
>CAZQXU010000194.1:0-1875 GCA_964597385.1 uncultured Nitrosopumilaceae archaeon
ACAATTACAGGATTGTATGTAATTCCAATAGCAAAACCCTTAACAGATTCACAAATTTCTTACCTGGAAAAATATTTACTAAATAACGCTTCAAAATTTATGTCAAAAGCGAAAATACGTTGTGGACAAAATGGCATTCTTTTTGATGATGATATTGCTTATGGTGACGAAGGGCCAAAAATCATAAACTATGCAGAGAACAAAGGATTTGATATTATTGTTATCGGATCTAGAGGAATGAGTTCTATTAAAGAGGCTTTTCTAGGAAGTACATCCAATTATGTTTTACACAAATCAAAGATTCCAGTGTTAATTGTAAAATAATCAATTGTTCAGTTAATTTCTTGTATGAAAATAAGGATCTTATTTATTAAAAGAAAATCATAGAAAATGACATGACACATACATTTGTAAAAGATGTAATGATTAATGATTTAGCCACACTAGACATATCTGCTTCAATTAAAGATGCTGCAAAATTAATGGATGAAAATAACATTGGTTGCATAATTGTAACTAAAAATCAATTACCTGTGGGAATTTTAACCGAAAGAGATTTCGTTAAACGAATAGCCGCTAAAGAAAAACCACTATCTACTGTATTAGAAGAAGTAATGTCTTCACCGTTGATTGAAATAGACCCAAACGAAACAGTATGGGAAGCTGCCCAAATTATGAAAATAAATAATATTCACAAATTACCTGTCAAAAAAGATAACCAAATTGTTGGAATTGTAACAAGCACAGATTTAGTAAAAATTTGCAGTGTTGGATCTGATTCAGAAATGAGGAGAATCTGTGATCAAATTATTACTAGAATGGAAAAAGAGAATTTTTGAGTTTAAACATGGTTTTTTCATATCATGTTATTAAATTTGAATCAATTTCGTTTTTACAAGGTACAAATTGGTCTCAATCAGTGGGCGATAAGGGAGTTTTATACAAATCACTTAAGGATCCTTATTCTAAATTGATAATTGAAACATCAGACAATTCAGAAAAATTATTTCATGTTCCTAAAGATAGAACAGTAATTGTTGTAAACAAAGTTGCTCACTTTCTAGGCGAACTAGTCTAAGAATTATCTAACTAATAATACTGGGCATTTAGCTAATTCTGAAACTTTTCTACTAGTACTTCCTAATGTTTTTAATTTACCAATTCCATGTAAACCATGACTACCAATTACTATTAATGAAATATTCTTTCTTTTTGCAAATTTCAAAATTTCATTTGCAACATTACCACGTGTAATATGATATGATGCAGAAATCCCTTTCTCATTGCATCTTTTAATTGCTATTTTTAGCATTTTTTCTGAATCTGCCATAACCGACTCTCTCCATTTTTTTATGATCTCTTTTTCAGATTTTAGTTTAGTTAATCCTAACATTCCAGGCGGTGAAATATAATCTAGATAAATGACAGAAAATAGAAAAATCTCTGAATCAAGATTATGTGCAAGCTCCATAGCTCTAGTTAATGCTTTTATTGAATATTTAGAACCATCATATGGAACAAGGATTTTAGTTAGCATTTTTGAAAACATTATGATCACTACTTTATGACTAATACTGGGATTTTTGATTTGTGTACAACAGAATTTGCAACACTACCTAAGAAAATTTCTTTTAACCCACTTTGACCTCTAGATCCGATAACAATAATATCAAACCCTTTTGCCATTTCATTAATTTCTATAGTTGGACTTCCAAAAATTATTTTAGATTTAAACACAATTCCTTTTTGTGCACATCTGGTCTTTGCCGACTCCATGAATTTTTTTGCTGATTTTGTAAGGTGCATTTGATATGGCATTATAGCATCACTAAAATTTCTTGGATATATTGGAATTACATACAATCCTGTAATTGT
>CAZQXU010000195.1:0-1870 GCA_964597385.1 uncultured Nitrosopumilaceae archaeon
TGTGTCATTAAATTATTAGGCGTTTTCTGGCTTCATTATAATTTTGCCAAAGAACTTTCCAGAAAGCATTTTTGTATGTGCTTCTGCAGCTTGTTCAAATGTATAAGTAGAATCAATTTCTGCTTTAATCTTACCTTTACCCATCCAATACAATCCAAGATCCATTTCAGCTTTAGTTCCTTGAGTAGAACCTAAAACATTGATTCCTTTAAAGAAAATATGTCTAAGATCAATTTTTGCATCATATCCTGTAGTAGCTCCACATGAAACAAGTGTTCCACCATAGTTGAGAAGGGTCAATTGTTTGTTAAAGTGGGTTTCTCCAATATGATCAAATGTTAAATCAATTCCTGGTCTAACACCAGTTTTTGCAGCAATATCTTTTGTAATTTTAAAGACCTCTTTGTGCCAATCTTCTTTTCTATGATCAACAGCATAGTCAGCACCTAATGCTTTGCATTTATCGAGTTTATCTCCACTAGCAGTTGCAATAACAGTACAATTGTAGAGTTTTGCAATTTGAATTCCAAAGCTGCCAACACCAGAACCTCCACCCATAATTAGAACAGTTTGGCCAGGTGTAATCTTGGCTCTTCCAACTAACATATGCCAAGAAGTAAGAATTGTCATCGAAGCTGCTGCTGCATCTTCATAAGAAACGCCTTCTGGGATTTTCGATACATTGACTTCTGGAAGATGTACAAGTTCACTATATGCACCCCAAAGCGGACCTGTTTGGAATCCCCAAACTTGTCTATTGGTACAATCAAATTCTCTACCTGATGTACATAATGCACATGTTCTACATGAAAGATTTGAATGTGATACAACTCTGTCTCCTACTTTGATAGTTTTTACATCTTCTCCTACTGCAACAACATCTCCTGCAGCATCAGAACCAGATACGTGTGGTAATGGGATAGCAATTGGTACACCTCTCATTCCCCAAATGTCATTATAGTTAAGAGCTGCTGCTTTTAGTTTGAATACAACTTCATTTGCTTTTGGTTTTGGATCAGGAATATCTTTTACTTTTAAAATTTTTGCATAATTATCATCAGGAGCATATTCTTCGTAAACTACAGCTTTCAATATGGATCCTGATATTATCCCCTAATTATATTTTCTCTGATTAGATACGATTTATCTTAAAATCACGTTTTGGTTGTTGAATTGATAATAAAATTTGTTTAAGTTGATTATCATTAATCTGAGAATTCATCTTTCCTTGTGATGCCATTCCAATCAGATACTGTTCTACTAAATCAGATAATTCAGGTTTGACCATCTTGATGTTATTTAATCTCATTCTTGCATCTGGAGAAAGTATTTGTTTGAGGATCTGCTCTTTTTGAGCAGTCATATCATGATTTTGTTTATCTTGATCTGGTGATTCAGAAAAACTCATTTTAAATCTACGAGTATATTTTTAGTTGAGGATTTACAACGATCAGTTCGTTTAGAATTTCTGTTGATAGTCTATCTAATTTTTGCATTCCTTTCTTTGAAATGACACGACCTTTTTTCTCAACTTTCTCAACATATCCAAGCTTTTCTAATCCTTGAATTGCATTACGAATTATTGCGCCTCCAGCATCTTTATGATGAGCTGCACCGTATCCAGATGGTCTACCTCCACCATAAATTTTTCTTAATTCGTTAATTCCAAGTGGACCATGAAGGTAAATTTTTCTCATTAATGATGCACATCGTGTATGCCACCAATCTCTATCTTGAGGTGGTTTATCTGCATGAGCTCCAGTTTTGACAAATGGAATCCAAGAAGGAGCAGGAATATCTTCATTTTTTAAAATAGATGCCAATCTACTAATCAATACATCAGATGGTACATCGTATACCTTTGCCATAA
>CAZQXU010000196.1:0-1867 GCA_964597385.1 uncultured Nitrosopumilaceae archaeon
AATTATTTTTCAAAGCCAGGAAAGCTTGCTTCATAATCTTTTTCCATCATTTCCTGATTTTGTTCATCTACTATGTCTATCTCTTCTTTTATAACTACAACTTCTATTCTTCGTGCATCTTTTGTAATCCATGCAACTTTGATTAATCCTAAAATTTCTAAATCAAGTAATAGTTTGTTGTACTTGTCTTCAGAAATAATCATTCCGTCTTTAGTCAAAGCTTTGTACAACTCTACATCTGTAAGAGAATTTACCTCTTTGATCTTTTCAAATACTTTGTTTCTTAGTGGTATTGCCATTTTTATCCGTAAAATGATTTATCTCCTACTTTAGGTACGACATTAGATATACTTTCTCTTACTGTCTTGTACCATTGATCTACTTCTTTAGTGATTGATGGTTTAATCTGCTTCATACCTTTAGCAAAGTCAGAGTTTGTAATTTTTGCATTATTGTTTCTCATTGCTTGAACAGCTGATTCTCTGCAAAGTGCTGCTAAATCAGCTCCTGTGTAATTTTGAGTGGCAACTGCAATCTCTTCTAATTTTACATCACTTGCAAGTGGCATCTTCTTTGTCAAAATTTTGATAATTTCTAATCTACCTTTATCATCTGGTGGTGGAACATAGAGTACAATATCTAATCTTCCAGTTCTAAGTAACGAATTATCTAAAACATCTGGCCTATTTGTAATTCCAATTACAACTACACGTGATGATGTACCTTCTTCAATCTCAGTTAACAACTGACTAAGAACAGTTTCACCTACTCCTCCTTCTCCAGATTTAATTCGTGCAAGTGAATCTAGTTCATCAAAAATTACAACACATGGTGATGATGTTTTTGCTTTTCTGAAAATTTCTCTTACAGCTTTTTCTGATTCTCCTATCCATTTTGAAAGAATCTCTGGACCTTTAACCAAAATCATATTGGCTCCAGTCTCCGTAGCTAACGCTCTTGCAATCAAAGTCTTACCACAACCAGGTGGTCCATAAATTAACGCACCTTTTGGTGGCTTTATCCCCATCTTTGTAAATTTAGTTGGCTCCTTCATAGCTACAATCAGATTATCTGTTAATGATTTTTTGATCTCTTCTAATCCACCAACATCATGCCACCATACTTTTGGTCTCTCAACGTAAAACTCTCTCATTGCTGTAGGAATTACATCGTGCATTGCATCGTAAAAGTCACTTAATTTTATTTGCATTGATTCTAACACTTCTGATGAAATTTTTTCAGTCTCTAAATCAATTTCAGGAAGATAACGTCGAATTGATTTTAGTGCCGCTTCTCTGCAAAGTGATTTGATATCTGCCCCAGTATATCCGTGCAATTCTGCAGCTAAATCTTTAAGATCCACATCTGCTGCAACAGGCATTCCTCTTGTGTGAATTATGAGAATCTCTAATCTGCCATCCTCATTTGGAACTGATATCTCAAACTCTCTATCAAATCTTCCCGGTCTTCTAAGTGCAGGATCAATACTTTCTGGTCTGTTGGTTGCTCCAAGAACAATTACATTTCCTCTATCATTGAGACCATCCATTAATGCCAATAACTGAGCTACGACTCTTTTTTCTACATCGCCATAGGCCTCTTCTCTTTTTGGAGCAATCGCATCAATTTCATCTATGAAAATAATGCTTGGAGAATTATCTTTAGCTTCTTTGAAGATATCTCTGAGTTTTGCTTCTGTTTCTCCGTAATACTTGTTCATAATTTCTGGACCGTTAATTGAAAACATGTTTGCCTCTGATTCACTTGCAAGAACTTTTGCAATCAGTGTTTTACCACATCCTGGAGGACCATACAACAAAACTCCACTATGTGGTTCTACTCCTAATCTTACAAATAATTCTGGATG
>CAZQXU010000197.1:0-1852 GCA_964597385.1 uncultured Nitrosopumilaceae archaeon
TTTTGAATTTTTTTAGGAATCATATCTTTTGTTTCAACATAACAAGTACCTTGATCATTATTCAAAATAACTACCTCTTCAAAAACATCTTCTCGAATTAAATTCCAAAACGGAAAAACTATTGTAGATAAAACTAAAGCTGCTACAACAAAGGCCCCACCAAAAACAAAGCCCATTTTTTGGCTATGTGTGAATTCCAACTACCAAGTACCGCCTGCACCAGAATTTGGATCAAGCTTCTTTTCAGGAATATTACCATGTGCCTTTTTTGTGTGTCTCTTTAGTCGTTCTGGATCATGTAACTCTAAGCCACATACGTTACATTTGGTCTCATTTTCATTATCTTTATTTCGTTTGAATAGACCCATAGTTATTCAATATTTGAAATACATTAAAAACGATACGGTTTTTTTAGAATTTTTAAATTCAATTTGTAATCATAGTTAAAAAAATCAACCAGGGATTATAGTTGAAACAAAGCACTATCAAGTAAATTTTAGTTTAAATTTTTATAGTATAGTTTGATAATTGTATCAACTACTTTATCAGTATCGACTTCTTTTTCTGCACTAACTAAAAGTAAATGATCATCACCTAAATAAAGTGAAAAACGTTTAACCTCATCATATTCAGCTAAAGTGTATTTTGTTTTACCAAGCCATTTCGATATTTCTTTTCTTGATTGCCAATCTAAAATAGCCAAGGTAACCAATTCATTTTCTTTATGTTCAGAAAGAATACTTGTCAAACCCTTACGTAGACCACCGCCAACACGAACAGCCCATTGATCATAAACAGTTGCAAATCTAATTTTGGGATTTGAATCTAAAATTTGTGAGCAAAAATTTTCGTAATCCAATAAAATTATCACTGCATTCCAAGTATTAGAGGTTTAGTTTTAAAAAAATGTAGGCACAAATATGTTTAAAATATTCCATAAATTTGGTTGGTTTTAACTATTTTTTCTTAAAATATTTCTTATCGATTTCCAATTGAAATCGTAGTGGATTTAACGGGTTCAGCAATATTGGATAAAAATATTTTTTATACTGAATGGCATTAAATGAAAGCAATGGAGTCAGAAAAATCAAAAATCTCAATAAATAATTTTATGACTCCAAACGTAAAATCAATTCAATCAAGTATCAGCATAAGAGAAGCTACCAAACTAATGTATGAACAACACTTACCTTCATTATTAGTAGAAGAAAATCACAAAATGGTAGGGATTATAACATATGCAGATATTGCACTGGCACTTGCAATTTTTGATCATAAACCAACAACTCAGATTAAAGAAGTAATGTCATCACCAATAATTTCTGTAACATCAGATAATTCAATTTTAAAAGCAGTTGAATTAATGTTAGAAAAAAGAATTCATAAAATTCCTATCATAGATAATGAAAAGATACAAGGAATAATATCAGCCACTGATCTAATGACGATATTATCAATGTTAAATGAGAAACAAATCTACAGTGCGGTTAAAGGGCAAATAGAAAAAATTTAATTATTTATCTATACGTTTTATACAATATTTCATTTAATTGTGCTTTCAATGCTCCAATCTGACCTCGTAAATCAATAATATTTGCAGTATGCATTTCTATCTGTTCATTATAATTTGAGGGTTTATTTGGATCATGAGTAATAGAGCGTAGCATATTTCTTTCATTTACAATATCGTTTTGCAGTTTAGTTAGTTGATTTTCTATATCAGTGATTTTAGAATTAGATTCTGCATTTCCAGCAGGAGATACATTGATAGATGTAAGGTTTCCAGACATTATCTTAACAGAAGACATTTGACATGTGTTTGGGGCAATTTTATCACCTAATTTGACATTGA
>CAZQXU010000198.1:0-1850 GCA_964597385.1 uncultured Nitrosopumilaceae archaeon
AAATATCTCAATTGCTTTCTCATGTTTTCCTATTTCTGCTAATTCTATTCCTTTATGAAAAAATGCATCCATATGGGTTGGATTTTTTCTATATACACTTTCAAAACAATTCAAGGCTTCCTCATGTCTCTTTAATTTGCCCAAAATGATTCCTTTGTAAAATTGGGCATTTGGTTTACCGGGCGACACTTGAATTGCTTTTTCAAAACAATTCAAGGCTTCCTCATGTTCTTGTAATTTGTCAAGTAACACTCCTTTGTTAAAATAAGACGGCCCATATTTTGGGTCTACTTCAATTGCTTTATCGTAACACTCTGATGCCCCCTGTATGTTTCCCAATTCAGCCATTGCTATTCCTTTATTGTTAATTGCCGCTGCATCTTTGGGGTTAATTTCTAATAATAGATCAAAGCAAGTTACCGCATCACTGTATTTTTTGATTTGATTTAATGCAAGTCCTTTATTGTATAACGCAGATGTGTTTTTTGGATCTTTTTTTAATATTTTAGTAAATATTGGGATTGCTCCTTTTGGCTGATTTTTTTCAAGTAATGACATTGCATTGTACATCAAGTCTTCTGTCTCTTCTTTTGAACCAAACAAGCCCATGTTTGATTATGAAATATCGTAGTAATGAAAGTTTAGATTGCTTTTTTATTCCTGAAAATTCTCAGTTGCATTGATTATTTTCTTTATGTCTTCTTTAGTGTGCGCATTGGATATGGCCCCAAGTTTTCCTGGTAAAAAGAATATTCCGTCCTGAGCAATCATCTTAAAATGATATTTGTTTAGTAATGATGTATCGCATTTTGCAGCCTGAGTAGAATTGATAACTTCTGTAACTCCATCTTTTACAAAATGAGTCATAAATAACGACCCTTTACCAGTAACAATTACTTTCCCATCAAATGTCTTTGTTAATTCTTTTCTTACATAATCTCCAAGTGAATTTATTTTTGAATAAATTGTTTTTACCGATTTTAGTTCTGTTAGTGTGGCAAATCCTGAAGTCATTGACATTGGATTTGCAGAAAATGTACCTCCTCCGATATAGCTTCGTTCTGCTTTTTTCTTTCCTCTTGTGTTAGAATACTCCATTATCTCTTTTTTACCGCACATAACTCCAATTGGCATTCCACCCCCAACAATTTTTCCTAATGTGACAATATCTGGATCAAGATTCATTGTAGGATACAAACATCCAAATCTGAATCTGAATCCTGTAACTATTTCATCTAAAATAAATAACGAATTGTTCTTTTTACAAAACTCTTGAATTCCTTTAAGGTAATCCTCATTTGCTGGAATGCATCCTCCTCCTCCTAATACAGGTTCAATAATTATTCCTGCTAAATCTTTTGAAACTTTTTTTAGAATTTCAAGTGATTTTTCTAAATTGTTAAATGGTATTGATATTATTTTTTCTTCGTTTACCACGCCCGTACTTTCTGATTCTGTAAATGGCCAGTTCACACTTTTTAGTAAATCTGATGTATACCCATGCCATCCGCCGTCTATTTTTGCAATTATATTTTTCCCAGTTACAGAACGCGCTAATCTAACTGCATACATTGTAGCTTCAGTACCAGAAGTGACATAACGAATTTTTTCAGCTACTGGAACTGCTTTAGAAATTAGTTCTGATAACTTGATAGTTTGCTCATTTACTGTGCCATACATCCAACTTTTCTCAATCTGTTTTTTCACTACATCTTTAACTGATTTTGGACCGTGTCCTAAAATCAAACTCCAGTGACCCATCCAATAATCTGTATACTTGTTGTTATCTACATCAACTAGATTTTTTCCAGACGATGATTTAACAACAAATGGATATGGTTCAAAAAATC
>CAZQXU010000199.1:0-1846 GCA_964597385.1 uncultured Nitrosopumilaceae archaeon
AAAAAACGCATGTTTCCAGAATCAGATGCGGGTTCATAGTCTGCAATTCCCATTTTTTTCATTAATGCAACATGTGGCGGGGGTTCATCTACTGCCCGTTTTTTTGCTGATTCATATTTTGCAAGTACTTCAAGTTTTGGATATTTTGAGAAATTAAAATCTCCAATGTTGTTAAGAGTTCCATCTGGAGAAAGTATCTTCCAATATGAAGTAATTTTTGATTCTCCTTTTAGTGCTTCAGAGGTCATCTCTTTTTCTTCAGGCAATGTTTTTTCTCCAATGTTTTCTTTTGTTACAACTTTGGAACTTTCAGCTAAGGGATGCCCCTTTACTTTAAGATGATATGATTTTGTCCAACCAAATGGGGAGTGAGATACATCAAGTTCGGTTGCAGAAGATTCCATCTCTTTGAGCAAAGACAATGCAGTTGAAGGTGCTGCTAGATTCGAGCTAAGATGGGCATATGGGTATAACAATAATTTTTTACACCCAATTTTTTCCATGGAATTTTTTATTTGTAAAATTGCATTTTGAGCAACTGCAGAGTCATCACCATTTTCAATTGCTACAAAGACGACAACAACTTCTTCTAACCTTTTGGTTTCAGGAACAATCTCTTCAGCGCTTTTGATCTCTTTTTTTGTTGGAGTGTACTCTATACTATCACAATGCAGTTGCAATATACGCATAATCTCAGACCAAATAATAATTGAATTAAATCTTTGGCTAGTTTATTCTCATTTAGGAATGAAAAAGGCATAAAATATGCCTAAATTTACCAAAAAAGATTCAGTTACGAAAAGAGGATTTTTGAAATAGCAGCATGCTCATCATTGACCCCATTCATATATAGAAAATGAAAATTCTTCTTTAGCGTCTTTTTTAATTAAATTTTTTTCCAGTATTACTCTACAGATCAAACTAGGTTCAGTTATGATTTCTAAGCCTTTTAGAGCATCTTTCTTGGAGGACATTTCCTTACCAAGTATTTTAACAACGACGTCAGATAGACCCGAAAGATCTTTTTTTGAATATTTTGCCTTATGCAGATAAAATGTAATACTAAGAGACAGGTGTTTTCCTGCACATCTCTTCTGTACATTACTAATGTTTTTACCCAGTTTAGTTAGTATTGCTTCACGGATTAGTAATTTGGTCTCTTTTGCTTTTTTTCCTGCAGATAATGGAACAAGTCCACTAACTTTGATATTTTGTAATAATACGTCACCTTTCATAACAATACTAAAAACAAGAGAGATTTAATCCGGGATCATAATAAAATATGATTGAAAAGTTTACTTTTTGAATTATTTGATACAAAATTGAGGCATATTAAAAATAAAAAAACTTTGTTAGGCGTGAATTTTTTCAAAGAAAAAATCATTATTTTTGTTTTTCAATCTTATCTCTTAGAGTAATTATTGAACGTAAAATCAATCCAGAGATACCTAGATTAGATTTAAGAAATTGTGCCGTACGTTTAAGAGAATCAATGCCACGAAATCCTTCATCATAAATCATCTCTATTGAACCCTTATCAGTATTTACAAAAGATGTAATCAGTGAATATGGCCCTAATTGCTCATCATTTCTTTCAATATATAGTCGGAGTTCTACAGTGTTTATCAGAAATTCTTGTTCAGCAAAACTACCTGCTGAAATTAATATCTCAACTTCGTCAGGAATACGGTTTATTCTTTGAGGATCATGTAAATCTATAATATTCATTATGTGTTATTGGTATTCTGTTCCCACATAAGAAATATTTGTAAAAATCAATAAGGCCAAACATTGATTCCATCTATCAAATAACAGGCATCAACATCATGAGAATGTAAAGCAAGCA
>CAZQXU010000200.1:0-1845 GCA_964597385.1 uncultured Nitrosopumilaceae archaeon
TTTACTCAAACTAGAATTCAAAGAAATAATTTTACTAATGAGCCTTTCGTGATGACTGTAACCTGATTTAATTGGATTTTTTTATTTTAAAGGGTCGCCTTTACAGAGAACTTTACCCATTACTCTACTCTGGAAATTGGGGCAAACAAAACACTGAATAAATTGAATATCTTCTTTTAATACTGGACACTTTACAAATTCCTGCTTCATTTTTTTAAGCATTTTTGGGCTGACTCCTTTTAATTTTAATTTTCCTTTGTCATCCATCATGCCTGATTCTTTTAACTCATTTTTGACATCTTCGGGAAGTTTTTGTTTGTCTTCTGTCATGTCGATTGTTACTTCGTACTTGTGTTCTAATTCTTCCATGAGATAATCTACCATCAACCTTGATTTATTACTAGCGTTTTTGGTCTGAAAAATTATACTTTAATATCATGAACTAATTTGATATTAAATACCTCTCACAAACAACTGATTATTATAAAACAAGTATTGTGGCATTTTTTAAAACCATCTATATAAAATCTTAGAATTACTATCTAGTGTAAATATTGTATGTAATTCAATACACATACCGTTCTTTATGTTTACTGAAAATTATTATCCGATATGGAAAACATTGGCAAAATTTCTGATGATAAAGAAAAACCTGTCTCAAAAACATTGACGGCATCCAAATCTTTGAAATCTGAAAATAAAACAATTGAAGAAAAACGGCTAAAACTTGCATTAAATCTACGTAAATTCTGAAACTCCTTTACTTTGGAATTAATTTGTTTAATGCGATCATTTAATGTGTACTTGGTATGTTGAGTGTGAATTTACACTCAACTTTAATATAATTAGTAATTTTTTTGCAAATTAGAAAACAATTGCTGGCAATTTTTGATGTTGAAGGGGTTCTGTATGATGCAGAATATCTTCCTATTCTTGCAGAAAAACTCCATAAAGAAGACGAAATTTGGGAAATCACCAAAAAAGGTATACAAGGTGTAATCAATTGGGAAGACGGTCTTAGAACAAGAGTTGAAGCATTGAAGGGACTTGATTATGAAACATGTAAAGAAATCGCAGATGCGTTGCCAATCATGACTGGTGCAAAAGAAGCATGTAGAGTTCTAAAAGCAGCTGGATGGAAACTATTAGCTGTTTCTGGTGGGTTTACAATAATGACTGACAGATTAAAAAAAGAATTAGACCTAGATTATGTCTATTCTAATGAATTGGTATTCAAAGATGGTAAACTGGATGGACTTGTATTGCATGTTGATTCTGATAAATCAAAATCTGCAAAAATAAAAATTGCAGAATGGAATGAAAAGAAAGAAAATATCATATGTGTTGTAGATGGTGCAAACGATGTCAAGTTATTTGATATATCTGGTCTGGGGATAGCATATCGAGCTCAAGATGTTGTAAAGGACTTGGCAACTACCACCTTAGAAGAAAA
The DNA here is from genome assembly GCA_964597385.1 of uncultured Nitrosopumilaceae archaeon. Classification (GTDB taxonomy): domain Archaea; phylum Thermoproteota; class Nitrososphaeria; order Nitrososphaerales; family Nitrosopumilaceae; genus Nitrosarchaeum. The sequence continues at coordinate 1,454 of CAZQXU010000200.1, forward strand.
AGATCTTTCAAAAATACTTGATATTATAAATAAACACTATCATCTAACACTTGAAACTCCTGCATAAACAATATCTTACTGTATTTTTACAACTATTGTAAATGCAAATCATTCCAGTACGCATAGAAAAAGAAATTGAACCTCACGATGATTTATCTGAATTAATTATAAATTCACAGGAAATACACAGTGGCGATGTATTAGTTATCGCTCAAAAAATAATCTCAAAACAAGAAGGTCGTATAGTTGAACTCTCGTCTATAACTCCTTCATTATTAGCTGAAGGTATCAGCTCAGAATATGCAAAAGATCCAAAGATTATACAATTAATTCTAAATGAATCAAAACAAATTATACGAATGGATCGTGGAATAATCATAGTTGAAACAAAT
>CAZQXU010000201.1:0-1822 GCA_964597385.1 uncultured Nitrosopumilaceae archaeon
TCCTTCTTTTTCGCTAATATTTTTGTCTGGATGATGTTCCAGAGCTAATTTTCTATATGCTAATTTTATATCCTCCATTGATGAATCTGATTTTATATTCAATGTTCTAAAGGCTTGAAATCTATTCACTAATTCTAAGAATCTCTTTTATCTTAAAAACAATTTCATACGATTTACCTGTTTTATGTTTATTCTAAAATGGTTTCATCTTCTGGTTTCCATGCTGGTTCTACTATGCATAAAAATCGTAGGTTTACGGTTCCTGTATTTTCTATGTATTGCTTTGATGATGGCGGAACGTAAACAGAATCATCTTTTTTTAATTGGTGTCTTTCATCATCGATCATCAGTGTAGCTTCACCTTCTAAAATAAAGTAAATTTCTGAAGATTTTATCTTATGTAGGGTAGTTTTTTTTCGAGGTTCTAATGTGAAATGAGCTAAGCTATACCCAATACCATTTAGTGTATTGTGTGGATGGAAGTATTGTTTTATCTTTGATCCTTCACTACCTAGAATTTCCTTAATTTCAGAACTTTTTCTAACTGACATCTTGCATGTTCATATTTTCTCTGTGACTTTTGTCTTAAAGTCTGATTCATACCATGCCGTTTTATACACTGAATTTTTAGCTGGCAAGATGTTGATTGCAATATGTGAAAATGACTTCTTACTAGTTGCTCCATGAGTGTGAAGTGTGTTTGATGGAATGTACACAACATCTCCTTCATTGAGGCTAATTTTTTCAATCTTTTTGATTTTAAATTCCGTATTCTTTGTACCATATTTTCTAAATGTTTCAAGGCTGCCCACTCCTTTTGTGACTATTAGTATTTGATTTCCATTGTGAGAATGTATCTTTGTTTTTGCCCCATTTTCAAAGTAGACATGATAGATGTCTTGCTCTTTAGATTTGATTTTTGAAGAAATATCTTTCATGTGAACTTTATTTGTAAACCAATTTGGATTGATTTTTCTTTTATCTCCTTTAGAGTTTATGTTTGATTTTTTCATATCATATTCTCGATAAAATTTTCTTTTTCTTTTCTTGAAATTCTTTTTCAGTTAATACTCCTGCTTTTCGTAATTCCCCTAATTTTTCTAGTGTTGCTAACTCTTCATTGGTTTTAATTGTGGCCTGTTTGACTGCAGCGATGCTTTCATTAATTTTTTTAATTCCTTTTGCTGTGATCTCTGATTTTTCTTTGAGTGCTCTGTTTCTAAGTTCATTACTTGTCTTTTTTGCTTGATTTGCTGCCATTCCTCCAAACTCTACGGCGTCATCTAAAGCCTCATCGGCTCTTTTAATTCCCTCGTCTATTGCTTTGTCAGCTTTTTTTAGAAATCTTTCAATACGTCCAACTTTCTTTTTTGTGGCCATACTCTGTAGGTCTTTTCAAATGTAATATATTTTTCCCAACTTCTAAATTTTACAATTGATTTAATAGCGACAATGCTCTAAATTTTATGGAATTTTGACTGAAAACAAGTATGACATTAAAACAATTGTTCTAAAAAAAATTATTGATGAAAAAGAGGCATCAGTAATAATTGAAGAAAAAAAGACTTCACTATTTAAAAAATTGTTTAAAAAACCAAATCCAGAAGAAGTTCACGTTCAATCTCTGACCCTTTATTACGAATGTTTATTGAAAATTTCTGGGAAATACATTGCTGATTATTTTAGAAAGTCAATTCATAGTATTTCTGTAGATTCTAATGTGCAGGAAGTTGTTCTTGGAGGCGGTGTTTTCCCAATTGAATCTAAATCTACTCTTAGAAAGGCATTTGTTGGAAATCGTGGAAAAAACAAGATTGAACTT
>CAZQXU010000202.1:0-1810 GCA_964597385.1 uncultured Nitrosopumilaceae archaeon
TCAATATTGCCACTCTTTAGAGCAGCAAGTGTATCTTCTAATTCGCTAATCGCTTTTTTAGTTAATCCTAGATTTTCTCCTTTTGATAATAACTCTTCAATGTTGTTAATTGATTTTTCAACAAATTCATTTATTTTTTCATCCTGGTTTTCTGCTACTATTTCATTAATTTGATTATAAAGATCAGATTTGATTTCATTTGCTAGTGCAAGTTTGGCCTGTGCATTTGGAATGTCTCCATTTGCCAAAACTTCTTTTGCCAGGTTGACTGCTTTATTGTATTCTGTAAGATCTACATTTAGGTTATTTGAAGAAATTAGATTCTTTAGACCCTCTACCTCTTCTTCTACATCTGTAATCTCTTCTTGAATTTCAAAAATATTGGCAGCCATCATTTGTTTCATTATTCCTGGTGGAATTCCTCCTACCCCCAATCCTTGTCCCTTGTCAACTCCTTGGTCTGATGCACTTTCTACACCTTTTCCAAATCCATTAGGAAGTTGATCTAAAACGCGTGACTCTTCTAATGATCCAATTATTGATGCTGAATCCTCAAATAATGCCATTGCAATTAATGCGTGCTCTTTTGCAGCCTCATCATCTCCGTTATTTAGTGCGGTGATTGCCTTTTCATACTCTATTTGTCCCATATTGTAAAATGTTTGAGCCGTATTGGGTACCTGATCTGCTGAATCAAGTGATTCAACTAGATTATTTCGGGTAAGATCAAGAATTGTTTTAATTGGAGATTCTGATTCTTCTGTTTGAGCAAAAGCTGAGGATACACTAACACATAATACAATAACTACCATTGCGCCGAAAAGGCTAGTTTTCAATGTCTTTTTTACGGTATAACTTGATTTAACACTCAGGTTCGATCTAAACTCCCATCTGGTTCGAATGACTCGATTAATTTCATAACATGTTAGTATTGGTAATGCCAAATACATTCCAACATTCATTAGAATCACGATCACTCCAAATCCAACTACTTCGTGTTCTGAATCTGCTACAGACATGATAGACAGTGATGATAACATTGGAGTTATTCCAATTTTTACCATTTCTCTAAACATTGGATTCTCTCTTTCCAAATCTGCGATGGTTGGAGAGAATGAATAGTACAGTTGATTGAATCCTGTCATAAATGAAGTACCTGAAATAGTACTCATCAGTTTATCGTCTCGAATCTCTCTGAGAAATTGCACTTGAGGTGCCATCTCTGAACCATACACAGCTGTGGCAATCAGACACCCACCACCTTCTTCTATAACTGGTGTTGAATCAGAAATTTTTACCAATCCTTTCTCATGAGGTTCAATTCTAATCCATGAATGAGTACTGTTTTGATGAAATTCTCTAAAATCTACTGGTTGATTATTCAACGTTACCTCGTCAGGTTTTGAAAGTACTAGAGTGGGAATGATTGCAAGGATTGTTGCTTTGTCTTTGATGATAAATTGAATCTCTCTATCTTTTGCTGTAAATTCTTCTATTTTGGCAGCAGTGATGGTTTCTATTTTATACTCTTTATTTCCAATTGACACTGGAAATTCTTGAGATGTAACTGGTCTTATTGTATAACTAATTGAAATATCTCCTGGAGGCAAAAGATAGTCTTTTTCGTTTATCTCAATTGGAATTGTATTGATTGATACTATCTTTGATAATGGAGGTAAAACAACTCGCGATTCTTGGTCGCTAGTATATTTGATCTTGAACACTCCTTTTTCATGCCTGATTATGTCTGCATTGTACTTTAGATCTGCAGTAGATGCTCCCAAAGTTGCAATCTTGACTGAATTTTCAG
>CAZQXU010000203.1:0-1804 GCA_964597385.1 uncultured Nitrosopumilaceae archaeon
CTTGATGACCCAAATATTATAGTAAAGATGCTAAGACCACAAGAAATACCCACACTTGTATCTGAAGGATTGTATGATGTAGGTATTACTGGAAAAGATTGGGTTGGTGAAACCAATGCTGATGTTGAAGCAATTTTAGATTTAGAATATGGAAAAATTAGACTAGTTGTTGCATTTCCTGATAAATACAAATACAAAAATCTTGATGAAATGATTGCTGATTATGCAAAAAAGAAAAAAACACTTCGTATATCCTCTGAATACCTAACTACTGCATCCAAATTTCTAAAACAATGTAAATCCTATAAAAAATATTATGGCTCAAAAGATCCGTTAATTGTAACTCCGTGGCTTCGACTTGGTACAAACAAAAATGTTCAAATTCATTTATCATTTGGTGCCACAGAAGCAAAACCACCTGAAGATGTTGATGCTATAATGGATGTTACTGAGACTGGAACTACACTAAAACAAAATAAACTAAAAATTGTTGATGAAGTTCTAACATCCACAGCTCACTTGATTGTTAACAAAAAATCTCTAAGGGATCCACAAAAACGTGAAAAAATATTTGATATTGTAACTCTTATGCGAGGTGCTGTACATGGAAGAAAATATTTGCACATTTATCTCAATGTAGAAGAACAAAATCTCAAAAAACTCTTACAACAAATACCTTCTCTTAAAAAACCAACAATAAGTCCACTTAGTGAAGAAGGATGGTTTGGAATTAACACAGTGATTCTTAAAGGAGATTTTCACAAATTAATTCCAAAACTACGAAAAATTGCTCAAGGACTAGTTGTTCATGAACCACGACAAATTCTAGAGCTAGAGGAGATTAAGCGTGATGAAGAAAATTGATGAAAATAATTCGAGTAACTAATGTTGAAAAATTTTCAGCTCAAATATTGCCAAAACAGCCTCAAAAAAATAGGTCTACGGTTGAATCAATATTAAAAAACGTACAAAAAAATGGAGATTCAGCAATAAGAAAATATGAAAAACAATTCAGTGGAGCTAAAATTACTTCATTACGTTTATCACAAAACGAAATTAAAGATGCTTTTTCCAAAGTGTCTGAAAAAGAAATAAATGCAATACTGCAAGCTAAATTGAGATTAGAGAAAACTGAAACTGCTATAAAATCAATTTTAAAAAATAAAACTATCAATACAGATGGAATCAAAATATCGAAAAAATTTATTCCAATCCAAAGTGTTGGATGTTATATCCCCGGCGGTTTAGCCAGATATCCTAGCTCTGTTATAATGTCTGTTATTCCTGCAAAAATTGCTGGTGTTAAAAGAATCGTGGTTGTATCCCCCCCAAATTCTGAAGGAAAAATTGATCCACTTACTGTTGTAACTGCAAAAATTTGTGGTGCAACTGAAATTTATCGAGTTGGAGGCGCTCAGGCAATTGCCGCTTTATCCTATGGAACAAAATCTATTTCTAAAGTAGATAAAATTGTTGGACCGGGTGGAGTATTTGTAACACTTGCAAAGTCTATGATTAGTGAAAGAACCTCTATTGATATGCTTGCAGGTCCTACTGAATTAGGAATTATTGCAGATATAACTGCAAATCCAAAATATGTTGCGCTAGATCTCATCTCTCAATCAGAACACAGTAATGATACATTTTGTTATTTGATAACAAATTCAGAAAAACTTGCAAAATCTGTAAATAAAATAATCACAGAATTGATCAATAAAATTAAGCGAAGTGATTATGTTAAAATCAGTCTTAAAGAAAATGGCTTTATTGCAATATGTAAAAATAATTCCGAGATGATAAAACT
>CAZQXU010000204.1:0-1758 GCA_964597385.1 uncultured Nitrosopumilaceae archaeon
TTTGCTTAATTTTTGCCATATAGATTTCCTGAAAATTTTAGATAAGAATCTACTGTTTAAACTAAAGTAAAATAGAATATCAAACGCGATAATCATTAAAAAGAGGAAAAGCATAGGGATAGAATGAAAAAAGCCATTGTGATTTTCTTATCAATAGTATTAATTTCATTTTCATATTCTTTGAATAATGATGTTTATGGATTAGATCTAAAACAAGAAAAACAAAACATCGTAGAGAGTTTAGAAGATTTAAAAAACAACCACGCTATTTCTAAAAAATCTAAAAAACATATCGATGATGCAATTGAAAAAATAAATGAAAGTCTTGATGAAAAATATTGGAAAAATGATTCAGAATTAAACATCAAAGAAGGAGAAAAAGTTCTAAATTTAGATAAAAATTCAATTAACAAACTAGATAGTATTTTAGAAGATAAAAAAGAATCACCCATCATCAAAAATGAAATTTTTATCATTAATCTAAAAATTGCAGAAATCGACAAGTCATTAGTAAATAATACAATTACCAGCATTCAAGAAATAATTATGAGTGAAAAGGGAGTAAAAAAACTAGATAAAGCAATACAAAATTTTGAGGAAGGTGATGAACTTTTGGATAACAGTGATTATGATAAAGCAATGAAAAAATTTCTAAAGTCATGGGATCTAATCAGACAGTCACTAAAAGATCCAAATGTGAAAAAAATGAAAATGATAGAATTTGAAGGAACTGGTGATTTTAATTTTGATGGCGTTCCAGATGTATATTTGAAATTAGTTGATGTGGACAAAGCAAATAAACCAAAACACGTTAAAATCAAGATCACTGGAGAATGTGTCAATGGAATAATCCACGATGATGCATCAATGAAGATAGGGTTCTCAACTCCAGAAAGTCTATCAACAGTATTTTTTGATGAAGAGTTTACAGCTACCAATAAATGGTTCAAAAAATATGATCCAGACAAAAAAATCAATCCAGCAGTAATTACTACAGTAGCAGAATATTTTTCATTTCCAAGTAGTGGAGATGACTTGATTCAAATGAATTCTGGAAATGAATTTGGCTCTTTTGAATTTACAAATCAACCAATAATTGAGATCGGAGAGCAAACAGGTTGGACTGGTGAATTTTCATTGAACGGTGAACCTGGAGATTATTTCCTGAGATTCTTTTTACCTCTTACCGAACCAACAAACGAAGGGGATAGTTGTAATTTTGTAAGCTCATTTCCAATTCCCACTACAATTAATCCGTGATGGAATATTCCATAGATAAAATGAAACACGTTTAGTAGATATCTAAATTCATTTCTAAATCCTTAAGTTCATAATGATTATTGGGATTCTATGAATATTGCATTGGCTTTAGTTATAGCCAGTTTGATTTTTACCAGTAATGTATTTGCCCAAGAAGTAAGCAAATCAGATTCTGTAGAAACAGAACACAATCAATTAGAACAGGTCATAATTCCCGCAACAGGATCAAGTATTCCAGGATGCGAAATAACAGAAGAAGGATGCTACATTCCAAAAAAGACCATTACGTCAGTAGGAGGAAAAATAATTTTTTCAAATACAGATAATGTAGAGCATACTTTTACAGCAATCTCTTCTGAAGGGACATCAGGAGTATTTGATTCAGGCATAGTAAATCCTGGAAATTCATATGAGTGGACTCCAATAATCAAAGGGGAATATCCATTCAACTGCACAATTCATCCCTGGATGACAGGAACCATAATTGTTGAAGAGATA
>CAZQXU010000205.1:0-1756 GCA_964597385.1 uncultured Nitrosopumilaceae archaeon
GATCAAGAATTAGCTAAAGTATTTTTAGAATCATTTGCAGATGAAGACAAAAAAGTAATTATTGGCACTGTTTTAGATAAATCACTTATCATCGCAGATATTTTAGATGCTTGTAATGTTCCTCAAACATCTGGATATAGAAAGATTAACCAATTAATTGAATCTGGGCTTTTAGTCTCAAATGAATATACAACAGGTTCAGATGGTAAAAAGATAAAAAAATATGAATCAATATTTGATAATGTGAAGATGGATATTGAAAAAAATATAGTCGTAGTTAAGGTCCAACTCAAGAAGACTTCTCTAAATGATAGTATGATACTTCAAACCATTCCTGCTAGATAGATTTTAACAAATTATAATCGATACTTTCTATTTTTGATCTTTATTATTAACAATTGGAGATTTAGATGGATTTTTTATGTTTGTATAGTGCATAAAGAATTAAAAGATATGCCGAATACCAACAAAGATTTACTGGATGTCCTAAAGAATATGATTCAACTACCTCTACATAATAATACCATACATCCCCTATCAAATTAATTGTAATTCCTAATACCAGGACAAACCATGCTGTTCCAACTAACCCTCCTCTGAAAATACTTGCTGCATAAATGGCAAGTCCTAAAGTAATTGATGCTGCAGATACAAAAATTATTCCATAAAAGAAATCAAAGCTACCAAAATCCTCTAAAGTTAGGCTTAGATATGTTAATGTGGCAATTAATGGAATCCCTGTAACTGTTAATACTCCTAATTTTGAAAATTTGGGTGCGAAAAATCTGATGTTGATTATCAAATAAAGAATTATCATTGGATAAAACACAAAGAAAAATATATCTGCAATCGACGGATATGGTTCTAAGTCTAAAAATTGCTCATATACGAAATAAGTGATCTCTGCAAATAACATGCTGAGAAATGCTATTGCTAGCATGTTGTATGCTTTGGCATATACTAAAGTGCCAGCGTATCTTTTAGCAACTATAAAACCAAAAACTGTAACACTAGCTGGTATGCTCATTGAAAATATGTATACTAATTGATCTGATTCTTCAGTGTTGTTTACAAGAAAATGAAATCCTAGTACTGCAACTCCAATAATTGCTAATACTTTGTAATTAATTGAACTTGTTAATTTGTCTGGAACAATTTCTGCACTCATTACCGTAATATCGATTAATTTTATTTAATATTTTAAGTTTGAAAGTGAAACCATGTTGTCAACTTTTTTATCATACTGTATGCATTTGTGTGTGTAATATTGATTTATTACACTACTGTAAACTGTTTTTTACCGTGGCATTTTTTCTAACAATCTTAACACAGTTCTTACTTCCGCAGTTGCAACTAAAAACTTGAAAAGGGTTCATAAATGGTAAATAATTCCAAGTGATCTCTTCATCTTTTTCAATATCTCTTGCAGCAATTATTGCATTTGGATCCTCTTTGGGAAAATCAACAGTGTTTGGCTCACAACTATGATTCATTAACCGTGTATCATCTATATCCATGTGGAAATAATCTCCAATTTGGTAACAATGGTCTATCCAATCTTGTTTTTCAACTTCATCTAGTTTTTCAAGTTCTGACATGTGAATTGTTTTTACATCTTCTTTACTTGATACCCAAACCATTTCATCTTTGAAAATTTTTTCTTTAGCAAATAATCCAAAACGGCTAATTCTAGAAATGTTACGTTTTTCAATTTTTTTATTTAACATTTTACGAGTCATTTTTATTTTATAATCTT
>CAZQXU010000206.1:0-1745 GCA_964597385.1 uncultured Nitrosopumilaceae archaeon
TTAGGATATTTCAATATGCATTCACCAATTTTCTGACATGTTCTTCGATATTATCACTTTTCATTATGCTTGAACCTACTAGAAATGCATCAGCACCACACTTTTTTAAATATTGGATATCTTCTACAGTATCTATTCCACTTTCTGCTAGGATTGGTCTTGTTTTTTTATACCCTTCAAGTACTTTTTGAGTGGTTTTTAGATCAATTTCTAACGTATCTAGATTTCTATTGTTAATTCCAATCAAATCCGCCTCTGTATTGAGTGCATTTTCAAATTCTTGTTTTGTGTGAACTTCTAGCAATATTTTCAATCCTTTACTGTGACCATATTTGATAAATTCATCAATGTCTTTGAGAAATCCCTGATCAAATAATGATTGAATAACTAACATATAGTCTGCTCCTATTTTTTCAGCGGCATCAATTTGTACAGTATCGATCATGATGTCTTTCATTAGTAATGGTACATCGACTGATTGTCGTACCTGTATGAAATACTCTGGCGAACCGTTAAACAAGTGAGGTTGAGTTAGAACTGATAATGCTTTAGCACCACCTGTAATCATTTGTTGTGCTATGCTTGATGGGTCTGATAATGTTCTGATTTTACCTAATGATGGGGATGAAAATTTTATTTCTGTAAGAAGTGTTGCATGAATGTTTGTTTTTATTATTTGTACAAAATCCTTATTTGATTTTTGTAATTTGATATCTATATCATACACTCCATCATCAATTGCAGCCTGAGAATTGTTTACTAATTTTCTCAGAATGTTTTCAACCATTTATTATCTCCTTTAATTTTGAAATATCTCCAGTATCTGTAACAAATCTCTCTAGTAATTTTATTGCCTTGCCTTCTTTTATAATATTTGATGCCAATTCAACTCCCTCTTCAAAATTTTTTGAAATATTTGCAACAATCAATCCACCTGCTGCATTAAGTATTGTAGTCTCCGTCATAGCTTGGTTTGCTGTATTGTTTAAAACTTTTACAAATGATTCTATTGCTTCATTTTTTGTTTGAATTTGAATGTCTTTTATTTTTGATTTGTGTAATCCTATAACTTCTGGATCTATTGCATTCATTAACACTTTATCATTTTTTAAAATACACACTCTGTTAGTAGTACTAGTTGAAAATTCATCCATTCCATCATCTGAGCGCACTGTCATTATGTTTTTAGATCCTTTTCTTTTTAGGATTAATGGTAATCTGTCAAGATACTCTGTTGATGATACACCAATGAGCTGGTTCTTTACTCTTGCTGGATTTGACAATGGTCCTAAAAGATTAAAGGCTGTTCTCTTTCCTAACTCCTTTCTTGCAACTGCAACATGTTTCATTGCAGGATGAAACTTTTGTGCAAACATAAAGCAAATGTTGTGTTTTTCTAAAATATTTGCAATTTGAGTAGGTTCTTGGTTCAAATCATATCCAAAATACTCAAAAATATCTGCACTTCCAGAAATTCCTGTACTTGATCTATTTCCATGTTTAGCCACAATCCCTCCAGCTGCTGCAACTACAAATGATGCTGTAGTTGATACATTGAATGTTTGGAGTTTATCTCCGCCTGTCCCACACATGTCTATTATAGTTCCATGATTTCTAGGCTCAACTTTGAGGGAAAATTCTTGCATTTTATCTAGCATCCCCAATAATTCATCATCTGTTTCTCCTTTTTCAGTTAAACTGGATAAAAAATCAAAATTTTCTTGATCATTTGTTTTTCCTGAAAG
>CAZQXU010000207.1:0-1733 GCA_964597385.1 uncultured Nitrosopumilaceae archaeon
AGGATACTAATTGAGCCATGATACATGTAAACAAGTCCAGTCATTATTGCAGCACAAAGCAAAAATTCTTTTCTGTGGATTTTTCCAAAAATAATACTCCTTAACGGAGTTTTAACAAGACCCGATTCTTTGTTCTTTTTAATCCATAATGGAGATTCATCCATACTTAATCGCACAAAAAGTGCAACAAATCCAGGGATTATTCCTGTAAAAAAGAGTATTCGCCATCCAATCTCCTCAAACAACTGTCCTGGAAACAAAATAGTAATTATTTGAAAAGATATTGCTGCCAATAAAAAACCAAAAGAGAACCCACTTTGCAAAAATCCAGACATTACACCTCTTTTTTGTTTTGGCATACTTTCAATCGTTAGCACTGCACCGCTACCCCACTCACCTCCAGCAAATATTCCTTGAATTAGACGCACCATTATCAAAAGAATTGGAGCCATAACTCCTACCATCAAATATGTTGGCAACAATCCAACTGCAAAAGTTGCAATTGAAAATCCCATTATGGTAATTATCATGGCTTTTTTTCGTCCAAACTTATCACCATAGATCCCAAAAAGCACAGACCCCAAAGGTCTCATAATCAAAGTAACAGTATATGATGCAAATGTGGCAAGTATACTAAACACAGGATCCTCAGATGGAAAAAATAATTGACTAATTGAAGGAATGACAAGTAGCATCAAAACTATATCATAACCATCCAAAGACCAACCAAGAAATGAACCAATGGCAATTTTTTTCTGAGCTAAGGTTAGACTCATCAAAACAATTCCAGTCTAGTTGTATTTAGCCTTGATTTCAAAAGTCAAAATATTTGCCATGGTAAAAATAGAGACAATTTATCAACAAAATAGAGCATGCCAGAAATTAATGTGAAAGAGTATGAAAAAAGATGTCAAGAGATTCTACAAGATAGCGAAGTAAGATTTGCCGCACTTTTAGATGAATTTGGAAAGATACTTGCTGGAGGGTATAAAGCAAATGTAGATCCAAGATTAACTGAAGAGCAACACAATGAAGTTTGCAAAGAGTTAGCAGGCAGAGTAGTCAAAAGAAAAAAATTTGACGTAGAATTAGGATATGTAAAATATTCAGCATCGCGCAGAAAGCATGTTGTGATAATGAGTTTTCCAATCTTTGAAAAAGTAATAATGATAGTAGCAGAACCAAATGTAAACATTGACAGATTAGCATTTAGAATAATTGAAAAACTCGGTAGCCAGTGGGGAGAATTTTTCGGCGAATAAATTTTAAATCATTTAACAATGCAAAAAATTACTTCATCACATTACTTTTAAAATCACTAATTGTTGAAATGGTACGCTTTGTTTCATGACCAATATCATGAATTGTAGCACCATTGTATTTTTTGTCAAGATATCTACCTGTAAGTATCATAGGAGCAGCTATTGCATTGCTAATACCAGTGGGTTCTGGTATCCAAAATATAATAAATCCAATTTTTTGAAGTTTTTTACCTGGGGCAGATGCTCGTTGAACACATCCCAAAGAGCGAGCAGTTGATTTATCATCGAATTTTGTCATATCCATGTATAATGATGCTCTTCTCTTTGCTGAATCAGAAAATTTACGTATTTTATCTAGGCGTGCCTTTAGGTGATCAACCATGACTACGTGTTTAGAAAAAATAAGATAAGATTCAATGATCAATATCAATCACCTATGTGTCAATAAAGGATAACAAGCCTAAGAGACAC
>CAZQXU010000208.1:0-1670 GCA_964597385.1 uncultured Nitrosopumilaceae archaeon
GACGTATGTGGCGAAAACCAAAAAGACCACTAAATTATGAATTAAAAATGGATGAGTTAAAAACTCTTGGAACTTTTGGATTAAGATCAAAAAGAGAGTTATGGAAAGCTCATACAGAATTATCTAGAGTTAGACATCAAGCAAGATCACTACTTGCATTAAGACAAGAAATTAGGTTAGAAAAAGAACCAATTTTGATGAAATCATTATCAAGAATTGGATTAGTTAGTAATGAATCAACATTAGATGATGTATTGAATCTCCAAGTTAATGATTTACTTTCACGTAGACTACAAACAATCGTAACAAGAAAATTTGGATTTAAAACTCCTTATCAAGCAAGACAAGCAGTAATTCATGGTCACATAATGATTGGAGATAGAAAGGTAGACATTCCATCATATATTGTAACACTTGAAGAGGAAAAGAATATTCACTTTTCACCTGAATCTAACATCCCAAATATGTTAGAAAGTACAAAACCAGAAACAACCCAAGAAGTTAATTCAGACATAGATGTAGCCAAAGAATCTGAAGACGCTGTAGAAAGTTCTTCAACCAAATAATAATAAAAAACAAGTCTAACAGTAAATAACCCCTCATATTATAAAATAGATTAACCATGTGTTCAATTATAGGGTATTATGGAAACGAAGTAGCCGCGCCCATAATAGTAAAAGGATTAAGGAGAATGGAATATCGCGGATATGATAGCGTGGGGGTTGCAACTGAATCAAATAGTCAAATTGAATTAAAAAAAGGAACTGGAAAAGTAGAGGAGGTAAATTCCAAGGTTCAACTTGATTCATTACCTGGAAAAATTGGAATAGGTCATACTAGATGGGCAACTCATGGAAAAGTTACAGATGTCAACGCACACCCACATCCTAGCAATTCTGGAAAATTAGCAATAGTACATAATGGAATTATAGAGAATTTTGAAGAATTAAAAAAGCAATTAGAAAAAGAAGGATATATTTTCAAAAGTGAAACAGATAGCGAGGTAATAGCAAATCTTCTTCAAAAAAATTATGACAGCAAGAATGTCAAAGATGCAATAATCAAAACAGTATCAGAGTTGAAAGGGAATTATGCATTTGTTGCAATGTTTGAGAATGGTCAAATGGCGGCTGCGAGATTTCATGAACCGTTAATTGTTGGAATCGGAAAAAACAGTTATTTTCTATCAAGTGATGTTTTAGGATTCATTGAACAGACAGATAATGCCATATACATTGAAAATGGAAATTTTGTTTTAATTGAAAAAGATAAATTGGAAATTTTTGATTTTAACGGAAATGTTGTAAAACAACAGATTACTAAAGTATCAAAAGAATTTGCAGATGCGTACAAAGGGGATTATGCACATTTTACATTAAAAGAAATTTCAGAACAACCTAATATCATATTCAAATCAGGAGAGAATACTAAAAATGCTATAAAAAATGCGGCAAATCATATTAAAAAGTCAAATAATATCTACATAACAGGAAGCGGAACTAGTTATAATGCAGCACTAATAGCAAAACAAATCTTAGCAAAATATGCAAAAATTAAGGTAGACACCATGATTTCAAGCGAATTGCAATTTTCATCTCAGATAATTGAACCAGAGTCAACATTAATTGCAATTTCTCAAAGTGGTGAAAGTGCAGATGTGTTAGAAGCAG
>CAZQXU010000209.1:0-1670 GCA_964597385.1 uncultured Nitrosopumilaceae archaeon
TATTACCAGTAATCATCATTATTTATCCATTTAAAATGACCATACTTCCCAAAAAATTTCCCGAGTACATAATGATGTACAAGACATTAACAAAGAAAATTGCGCAGCTAGATGCAGAAACAGACAAGGACAAAATAAAAAGATACGAAGATGAGAGAGCAAAAATCAGAGAAATGTTTCCAGAGAACTTTTTTGATGATTAAAATAATAAGTATAATTTTATGTGAGAAATTGTAATGGTTTTTGACTGGAGAGTGTTCGAAAGAACAGCTACTCTATAGTCCAAGCAGTGATTATTTAGTAGAGGATCACTCCAGTCATGTTAAAATTCAATTATAATTTAGTGTAGTTTTATTTTTAATTTCTTTACGCTTTTTCAGGAATTTTTGCATCCTATTTTGTTACATAATATCGCTTTTCAATTTGAACTGGTTCCCTACGATCTCTTGTTATACTATGTCATCCTAAACTATATTTTTCAATATGTAATATTGATCGCATTACAGAAGATCTACTTTAATTATTAGTTTTGAATCAAAATTTTATTGAATAAATCCAGTTTACTAGTATTCCTAGTAATTTCTACTGTTGGGATTTCTGGTTCACTTGCAGGTAATGCATTTGCTGTTCCACAACCAAATGGGCAACCATTTCAAGCCCTAGACAGTAGAATAACTGCAATAGAACAAGATAGTGCACGGTCAGATTCCTTCTTTGATGTGTTCTTTGATGTATTTACAGTAGATTCATTCTTTGATATTTTTACAGAATTGCAAACAACCAACGATGCACAGCAAGCCCAAATTGATTCCTTCTTTGATGTGTTTACCGAAATTTCTGTACTGGAAGATAGAATTGAAGCTCTAGAATCAAGCAGTGTTGATTGTACTGAACGTAGACCCGGTGTTGACTTGCATGGTTGTGATCTAATTGATACGGAATTACATAATCAAGACTTTACTGGTGCAAACTTTAGAGGAGCAAACCTTAGTGTTGCAAACTTTTTCAATTCTAATTTAAGAGGAGCAAACTTCAATGGTGCAAATCTCATTGGTGCAAGTCTTGCTCAAGTTGATCTTAGTGGTGCAACTCTACGTGGAGCAGATCTCAACAATGCGGATGTTGGTTTTTCTAATTTAAGTGGTGTTGACTTTGCCGGTGCAGCTGTAGATGTAAATACTGCATTTGGCGGTTCATATGCAAATCCACCATGTACTGGAATTGCTGTTTGTCTTACATTACCATTAACGCCATAATACTCTAAATCGTTTTAAGAACTAAAATACGATTTTAAATTTTGAAAGTAATTTGAACATGTTAATCGTACATTTTACATGTTTTAAAAAATAAGAATTAGAGATTTACAATTATTCGTGTTGATGGCCACAACCACATTCGTGATCATCGCCTTTTAATGACATTAATTTTTCAACCATATCATCACGGAGTTTTAGCAAATCGCCGACTTGTTGTTTTAGGCTACCTGAATCCCAGTTTGCTTCCTGAAGTGCCCGTACACAATCAATTATCTCAAGATCTACGTTGAGTAGATTATCCATAATTTTTTCTTGTTCACTCATAAATTAGATACGAAAAGATGCTGTTTAATACTTTGTCAGCAGTTGCAACTTGGTTTTTTCTTTGTATGTGCCTTTATCATGTGGCGCAGC
>CAZQXU010000210.1:0-1660 GCA_964597385.1 uncultured Nitrosopumilaceae archaeon
AGATGATTGAATATCTCCCTCAGTTAATTTTTTGTAAAGTGCTTGCTTTGATTTTTTTGTTGATTCTTCTCTTTTAGTAATGTCTTTTGGATTATGTGATGCCAAAACTGCTAAAATCTTTGGATCATTTCTATAGTCTAGTGGTATGTCATCTTTAACTACTTCTGATGCTTTTCCTAAATATTTTACAATTTCTTGTTTTGATGTGTTTTTTTTAGAATCCCAGACACTTTTTACTAAATATAGATAATTATCTGATTTTACTTTTTTAGCCCTAATGTATACCATGTAAATTTTTAATATATGCACTATTTATTTAATGCTAACTTTCACATCTAGTGCTAAATTTTTTATACTTTAAATGAAATTAGCCTTGTTTTGAAACATATTTTTGATTTTTATTAGTATTTGGCACTAGCTATTTACTGTAGCACTAGTTTAAATAATTAATTTGATTAAGCGTTTTTATGCACCTTTTCTGTGATTTGCAGTTATCCTGTTTGAAAATAAATGTGTCAAGTAATCTCAAATTAAATGAATCATGAATCAAAAAATAGACCATCCTACATCTTCTGGATTTACTCCTTATTCCGTATTAGTTACGGGGGCTACTGGATTTATTGGTTCTAGATTAATCTCGACATTATCTTCTTCTGGTTTTACTGTTAAGGGGATGAGTAGAAGAAAGCTTTCTGATACACATAATGTAAAGTACGTTCAGGCTGATGTTTTTGATGTTGAGCAATTAGAAAAAGCAATGACTGGAATTGATATTGTCTATTACCTTCTCCATTCAATGGAAGGAGATAAAGAACACTGGAGAGAATTTGCAGCAAGAGAGCGAATTCAAGCTCAAAATTTTCTCAAAGCTGCTACCAAAGCTAATGTGAAAAGAATAATCTATCTTGGCGGGTTAGTAAATGATAGTTTGGAATTATCCCCTCACATGCAGAGCAGAAAAGAAGTTGGTGAAATACTTGCTTCTGGTAGTATTCCTGTAACTCAATTACGAGCATCTTTGATCATAGGTGCTCAAGGAGGTTCATATGCAATGCTTCGATATCTTGTAGAACGATTACGAATTATGGTCACACCGTCATGGGTAAAATCACTTGCACAACCTATTGCAGTTGATGATGTTATAAAATATCTTGTAGGTTGTATGAGTCATCCTGAAACAAGTGGTAAAATCTATGAAATTGGAGGGCCAGATAAAATGACGTATGAAGAATTGATGCGTGTTTACTCTGCTTATCTAAATAAAAATCTCTTTGTAATCCAAATTCCTTTTCTAACAACTAGGCTTTCATCGTATTGGGTGGATCTAATTACTCCTGTAAAGGCTTCTCTAGCACGTCCATTGATAGATAGTTTAGTCCATGATACAGTAGTAAATGACGATTCGATTACTAAAATTATCCCAATTCAATTAAAATCAGTTAGAGAATCCATTGATATTGCAACAAAAGAGATGAGTGAAAATCCTCCCGAAATAAATCATAGAGAAGAAAAAACTGGCTTTAAAATAAATCAAAAACTCTTACTTGGTTCCCTAACTGTGATGGCAATAATTGGAACTACACATTATTGGCTTGATGATAGACCTGAAGTTTATGCACCAATTTGGCTTTTAGCTGGAATTATTTGGTATGCTGGAATT
>CAZQXU010000211.1:0-1651 GCA_964597385.1 uncultured Nitrosopumilaceae archaeon
GGTTTCAATTGCTTGTTTCATCTCCATTGCAGAATATTTGGTAGGATGTTCCATCTGAGCAGTTACCAGTCCTAGATTTTGTAGGGAGTTTACCAGATGGTAAGTCTCAGTTCTTGGCAATTGTAATGCTTTTGATATCTCTGATGCAGTTTTTGCGCCATATTTACCCAGATAGATAAACACCTTGCTTTGATTAGCAGTTAATCCAAAATTGATTAGTTCATTTTTGATCTTCTCAAGAGCTATTTTGTGTTGATATAGTTCAGTCTCGGATTCATTCTCAAAGAGGGTGATTTCTTGTTGGGCATTCATTTTTCTTCAAAACCTATTAGGATACTTTTGATATAACCTAGGATTTCGCTCAGGCGTGAAATTTGGTTCGAACCATGCGAACCTGCCCTATTTTTTAGTAGATTTGAAAAAATACGTCTGATCGCTTATAAATATAACAGTATAAATCAAGATCCATGCAAAATAGGCGATTTGTAATCGTTGGAATTATCATTGGGATTACATCTATTTTCACATTTTCTATGCTTTCATCCAGTCCCATTTTGCAAGCTTTTGGCGGAGTGACTTTAAATTCAGATGATGCTGCCAAATCGCTTCAAGTAAGAATGACTCCTGTAGGTACTACAGATGAATATATTTACAATTCATTTTCAAGAATAGGCTTTGTAGCAGGGGAAGGAAATTTTTTGCTGGAATCTGTTCCGAGTAAAGATAAAAGATCATTTTACAATCTTGTTAAAAAGTCATTAGACGATAAGGATCGACGAGATAGAACAAGCCAACTAGACATATCAATTGATATATTTTCTGGAGATGGAGAAATTATCCAAACTTTATTGTATAAACAGTGTGCAATTACAGAATATTTTGTTCACGTTGTAGATTCAAAAGGCACAATTTTGTTCTTAAAAGATGATGGGACTGTTGAGATAAGAGAGGTTACAAAATTTTCATGTATTGGATTCACTTTAGATCTAACAACTAAAGACTCGGTCTATGAAATCTTGCATGATTTTAATGTCACAGGTTCTGAGAAATTTGAAGATTTAACTACAGACCCTTACTTTAGCAGACCTCCATCAAATTCTGCTGAAGGGGAATTGTTTTTTAACAGCAACACAAACGTGTTACAAAAGTTTGTCAATGGAACTTGGGTAGACATCTCAGGTAAGGGTGGCCCACCAACTCCTAGAAAGTAAAAGGTATGAAAA
The DNA here is from genome assembly GCA_964597385.1 of uncultured Nitrosopumilaceae archaeon. Taxonomy (GTDB): domain Archaea; phylum Thermoproteota; class Nitrososphaeria; order Nitrososphaerales; family Nitrosopumilaceae; genus Nitrosarchaeum. The sequence goes on from CAZQXU010000211.1 coordinate 1,224, forward strand.
TCAAATGGATTTTAGGACTAGTAATTTCATTGGCATTCATTTCTGTAATTGCCCAGATTGGAGAAAACAACATTACAATAACAGTAACATCAGACGGTAAAGCAAAGGTATCACAGATTCTTTTTCCTAAAACATATGTGTCAACTATTGATGTTAATTTAATTTCAAGTCAAATTTCAAATATGCTTGTAGTAGATGAAAAAAATAATTTTCTAGGAACAAAACAGACTGAAAATTCACTCAAGATTGCAACTTTAGGAGCGTCTACTGCTGACCTAAAGTACAATGCAGACATAATTAGGCACGAAAAAGGAGTTTTTAAGATAAAATATACTAGCGATCAAGAGTCACGAGTAGTTTTACCTCCATTATCAAAGATTGTATCAATGAATACAATTCCAATTGAGATAAATGAAAAAGACTATCTT
>CAZQXU010000212.1:0-1649 GCA_964597385.1 uncultured Nitrosopumilaceae archaeon
ATGCTACTTGGGAGAGGTACAGAAAAAGTAGTAGATTCTGAAACGCTAATTACAGAAGTGCATGATAGAGTACTAAAATCATTGAATCATGAATTTTTGTATTCTACCGTAACTGAAGAATCAGAAATATTTCTCAGAGAAAAGGTATTGCAGAGCATGAATATGGCAGTTTTGTTTGTAGATCTTGTTGGGTCTACAGATATGATCCTAAATTTGCCCAAAGAAAAACTAGCTATTGTTTTTACTACTTTTGCCCAAGAGATGGCATATGTGATTAAACGTCATGAAGGATTTGTGTTAAAGTTTGTAGGCGATGCAGTTATTGGATATTTTGTTGCAGAAAATCTATCAGCATCAGTTGCAAACAGAGCAGTCACATGTGCAGAATCAATGCTTAAAATTCTCAAACTTGGGATAAATCCTATTTTGAAAAATAACAATTTACCGGAATTAAAGATAAAGATTGGCATTGATTACGGCGAAAATACAATTGTACGATATGGGGATGATTTACAGGAATCCCATGTAGATATTTTAGGACCTTCAGTAAGTATGGCAGCTAAAATTCAAAATCTGGCTCAGCCTGATCAGATAGTAGTTGGGGATGACATCTATACCAAACTACACAAGTCAATTCAAGAATATTTTGCACGTTTAAGATTAGATAAATCAGAATGGAACTACAAATCTTCAAAAACAAAAAAAGTCTATCCGGTGTATACGTATATTGGAAAATAAAAAAAGAGATGCAGAGCTACATTCCAGCAAACTGATTGCCTAAATGTGACTCAAGTAAACTCTGCGTTTCTTGATTGTGGCCGATGTATTGTACAATTAATTTGCCTTTGCTGTAAAAGTGAGGCTCATCAATCCATCTGATTATGCTTGTTCCTATCTGTGTCCCATCATTTGAAACAAGTTTGGAAGCAGTTTCGGCATTAGTACCAGAAGAAAATTCATAGATTTGAATTATCTCATCGTTCACTTTAACAACAATTGTTGGTACCAAAAACGATGAATCCTCCAGCACTTCAACTATGTTTACATTAATGCCATCTTTTTCAAAAGCATCAATGAGTGTGACATAATCATATTCAGTATCTTGATTGGAAGTATCAAGTTCTGTCTCTCTTTGAATGAATAGTTCTCTTTGCTCGTCCCAAGTTTTATCAGTTATTGCTGAAATTATTTTTCCTTCAGACACCAAGATTTCCATGATGTGAGGAGTAATCACTTGGATAAGCATTTGACCTTCCCTATTGCCAAATCCACCTTGACTTGATTCAAAGCTAGCCTTGAAGATGTGTTGGGGTGGGATTGATTTTGTAGAACCAACATATTCAACTTTGAGTGAATTTATGTCGCCATCAAAAGCAAAAGTCGGACTAGTTACCACAAATTTTTGAGCAATTCCTAGGGCATCATATCTTTCCTGATCAGCTTGAGTTGTAGGTACAACAACTATAGTGCTTTGTGCGGGAATTAGATATACTCCAGTAACACCTACTACAATAATTGCTATTGCAGCAGCAATTGCTATTTTTGTTTGTCTTGTTTTGTATGACATTTTTTTGTCAAATTGTAAATAGACGGTTAAATTATAACCTTTGATTAAATCCTAATTGAATCTAAATTTAAAAAATATTTTT
>CAZQXU010000213.1:0-1648 GCA_964597385.1 uncultured Nitrosopumilaceae archaeon
CTGAAAGTTCTGGAAAGTCAAGAAAAGAACAATTAGAAGAATATGAACAAGAGTATCTCCAAAGAATAGAACAACAAAGAATTGAAGACGAGAAGAGATACCAAGAAGCTGTTGTTGAAGAAGTAAAAACTAGAACAAATAAAACTCATGGTGCTTTACCAAAAGGATTTGAAGCAAAAACAGCTCCTGAACCACCAAAAACTTCTAAAGGCACATTGCCAAAAGGATTCTAATTTTTAATCTTTTTTTCTTTTTAATTTAATTTTAAAAAATCATCTAACACTTCTTTTGAATGTCCTGCAGGTTTTACTTTAGGATATACTTTGAAAATTTTTCCTTTCTCATCAACTAAAAATGTGCTTCTTGCTACTCCCATGTATTCTCTTCCCATGAATTGCTTTTTACCCCAAACTCCAAATCCTTTTGAAATTGTTTTATCTACATCTGCAAGAAGTGGATATTTTATTCCCATTTTATCACAAAATTTCTTATGTGAATCAACATCATCTGGACTGACTCCTATGATCTCAATTCCTGCTTTTTGAAATTTTTTATAATCTTTGGAAAACTCATCAGCTTCTGTTGTACAACCTGGAGTGAAATCTTTTGGATAAAAATAGATGACATGCTTTTTACCCTTAAAATCACTTGATTTGACACTGTTTCCGTTTGCATCTTTTACTTCAAATTTTGGAACCGATTCTCCTTCTTCTAACATGATATGTCTAAAGATATTTTGACCGTTAATTACTTTTTGACTTTGATAATCTATCCCACTTCGAATGTTTTATATGGAAATTAGAATGGCTTTAGCTTAATGGTTAACCCAAGAGCATATCTTGCAGAAGCAATTGCAACATATGGTTTAGTATTTTTTGGTCCGCTTTCTGTAATTATTGCAGTAGCCTCTTTTGGAGAAACTCTGACAACACAATCTGTATTGTTTATTTCACTTGGCCATGGTGGTGCAATCGCTCTTATGGTTTATGCATTTGGACATGTATCTGGAGCTCACATCAATCCAGCAGTTACAATTCCTATGATGATTACTAAAAAAATTGGAATTAAAGATGGTATTGGATATATTATTTCACAATTAATTGGTGCAGTTGCAGCAGCTGCAACTCTTAAAGCAATTTTGCCAGAACTTGGTGCAAAAGTTAACTTTGGTACGCAAGGCGGTCCAAGTGAACTTATCAATAACAGTATAAGCTCTGGATTTGCAATAGAAGCAATTTTGACTTTCTTCTTAGTACTGGTAATTTTCATGACAGCCGTTCATAAAAAAGCATCACCTGGATGGCATGGATTTTCAATTGGTGGAATGGTATTTTTGATTCACCTCGTTGCAGTTCCATTAACTGGTGCATCTGTAAATCCTGCAAGAACATTTGGTCCTGCATTGATTTCCGGAGCTTGGGAGTTTCAATGGTTGTATTGGGCAGCACCAATTCTAGGTGGCATAATTGCAGGTTTGATCATGAATTATGTCTATGTCAACAAGGCCGAAAAAGAAGCATAATTTTTTTCAAATACCAAACGTTTTTAAAAATTTGATAGCACGATTCTGTTGGACTCGTTGCATAGCTTGGATAGTGCGAACGCTTGCGGAGCGTTAGGTCGTCGGTTCGAATCCGACCGAGCCCGC
>CAZQXU010000214.1:0-1619 GCA_964597385.1 uncultured Nitrosopumilaceae archaeon
TGTACTGAATGTCCTTCATATGTAATTTTATTCACTATTGCAAATTTCCCTTGTTCATAATTCCAAACAGTAAATTTTTTGCATAAAGTTTTGAATTGCTCACAACAAAATTGTGTATCTCGATTTAAAGCAAAATTAGAATAGGCATTATTTTCAGATTCAGGATCCTCACGAGTCTCTTTTTTGTAAATTGCCCGCAAAGTCATTTAAATAACACATTGACGCCTGATAACCCTTTCTTAATTATGAAGAGTAAAGACATCAAGAATGCCACTTGTAAGTCAAGTCAATCAACACATAATTTAAAAAATCAGTGGCTTTGATCTAGTATTATGAGCGTAGAGCGAATAGTCTTTGAATATGTAAAGTATATCAACAAAGAGCCTGCCAAATGCCCCGCTTGTGACTTTAAAATAATCATCGAATGCTGCAGTTTCATAAAAGGCCGCGGCTGGTTTTGCCCAAGCTGTAAAACATTATCAGTTTATGATGAAGAAATTCAAAAAATGATAGGGGAGAACGTCTCAGTTTTGCCTGTAATTCCAAAGCCTCCATATTCATTTGGAGAGACGCTAAAACCATCATCAAAAGTACGTCTAATCAAATAACAGCAGCATATTTTTAGAAATAAAATTAGCAATTAGCCAAGATTCTTTTTGAACCAAGGTTTAATTTTAGTTGGATTGAAGTAAAAAAAATGGGAATCGTATCAGTAAAAAAAGGGTGGACTAAAAATAGCAAACTAGCGTTAATTGGCCTCGTAGGAAGCATCATAGTAATAATCATCACATTATCATTTTGATAAATTAATTTCTAAAATAGAACAAGCATAAATTTAACACAGATAACTAACAGCATGCATTGTGACGATAAAAGAATGATTGTTGTTCTAAAAGAGAGCATTTTAAATTATTTTAACGAACTAAAGGAAAAAGACTTTGATGATGAGTTGGCTCTAAAAAATCTCAATGAATCAATAATGGAATACAAAGAGTACAAACTATCATTAAAAGAAAAATAGCAAAAATATTACAGATTAGACAAACTAACTGGTTTATGCGTAAATACGTATTTTGATTTAGGCCAGTAACTTAGAATAGTCGATCTAAATTTGCACGTCGTTTCAAAGATCTAAAATTACTGACCCCAAATTATTTAATGTCAGATATTACAGAATGCATAATGTCAACTAATCCAGAACGATCAATATCTTACGTTCTAACAAAATACGTCACCGCTTACATGAACAAGGATGTGTTGATGTTAAATCAAAACACTCACACAAGAGAAGCTGCAAGATTGCTCCAGCATCATGAAAGAGACGACATTATTGTAATTGATGACGATAATAAGCCCATAGGAATCGTAACTGATGAGGATATCATAAACAAAGTAGGGGATACTTCGGTAAATGCAGAATTTACATTTTTAAAAGAAATAATGGCAACGCCATTAATCACAATTAATGAAAAATCAACTCTTCAAGATGCGCTACATAAAATGCGAGATCATGACATTAGAAAACTTCCAATCGTATCAAAGAAAAATGAAGTAATAGGGATTATCTATCAAGGAACCATTGCAAATGTAATTAGAGATGCAACAGCTACTGCACCTAG
>CAZQXU010000215.1:0-1615 GCA_964597385.1 uncultured Nitrosopumilaceae archaeon
TACAAATACGATTAAAAGATTGTAATGCAAAAATTCTTTTTGTTTGTGATGGATTTCAAAGAAATGGTAAATCAATATCTCAAAAACAAATTATCTGCAATGCGATAAAGAACACCAATATAGAAAAAATAATTGTAACAAAATACAAAGGAGTTGATATGTACGAAGAATCTGAACAATGTAAATTTTATGATCATTTAGTTTTTGACCAGAGTACCAAATGCGATACTGAAAATACTAATTCTGAAGATCCATTATTTATTTTGTATACTTCTGGAACAACAGGAAAACCAAAAGGAGTAATTCACACCCATGGAGGATTTTCAGTTTTTGCGGGATATCAGGCAGCATTTTTAATTGATATGAACCAGGATGATGTGATTTTATGGCCTGCAGATATAGGCTGGATAACAGGACTTGTATGGAATGTATATGGGCTTTTAATGCGAGGTGCTAGTGCCATACTTTATGACGGTGCACTGAATTATCCCAATTTTGAAAGAATTTGGGATATGATATATCATCATAATGCTACAATTTTTGGTATTTCACCAACAGCAGTAAGATTATTTAAAAAAAATAACATTGAACCACTAAAACTTCATTCATATGAAAAAATCAAAAACATTCCAACTACAGGAGAGCCATTAGATGAAGATTCATGGTGGTGGTTATTTGAGAAAGTAGGTAACAAAAAAATACCGATTATGAATTTATCAGGAGGAACAGAAATTGGAGGCGCTATGTTATCGGTATTTCCAGGAATTAAACTAAAACCATCAACTGTCGGGATTCCATGTCCTGGAATGAATCTAGATGTTTATGATGATCATGGGGCGTCAATTCGCCAAAAAAATGGATTTCTTGTAATAAAATCGCCGTGGCCTGCAATGACAAAAGGATTGCTAAATGATGATTCACGATATCTGCAAACTTATTGGTCACAATTTGAAAATGTTTGGTTTCATGGAGATTATGTGTATGTAGATAGTGATGGTTTATGGTATATGAAAGGAAGAGCAGATGATGTGATTAATGTGTCAGGTCATAGAATGAGTACTGCGGAGATTGAAGAAGTTGTAATATCACATTCTAAAATTTCAGATGCAGCATCAATTTCAATTCCAGATGAGATCACTGGAGAAGCTATTGTAGTTTTTTTTGTAGTTGAGAATAAATCAGAACATAAATTAGAAAAGGAATTATCGGACTACATTTCTGAAAAAATCGGCAAGATTGCACGTCCTAAATACATATTTAACATATCTGAACTTCCTAAGACACGAACTGGAAAAGTTATGCGGCGATTACTAAAATCAAAATTATTGGGAATAGAACTAGGAGATTTATCTTCGTTAGAAAATCCTACAGTGTTAGATGAGATTTCTAAATTATAATTAATATTAACTAAAACAGTAGTTGATCGATTCAACTATTTATTTTTTGAATGAATTGGAATTGTAAAATAAAATGTAGTTCCAATGTTTTCTTCACTTTCTACCCATATTTTACCACCCAACCCTTCTATGATTCCTTTACAAATTGCCAATCCTAATCCACTTCCATCTCTTTTTCTACTTGTAGAAGTATCGATTTGATAAAATTTCTTAAAAAT
>CAZQXU010000216.1:0-1564 GCA_964597385.1 uncultured Nitrosopumilaceae archaeon
TTAAAGAAAATGGCTTTATTGCAATATGTAAAAATAATTCCGAGATGATAAAACTTGCAAATGAATTGGCTCCTGAACATTTGCAAATTATGACAAAAAATCCCAATTCTTTTGCATCAAAAATCACTTCTTCTGGATTAATATTGCTAGGACATAACACTCCGTCATCTGCAAGTGACTATCTTTTAGGCTCAAATCATATCTTACCTACAAACAAATTTGGTAAAACAAGAGGGTCATTATCTGTTTTAGATTTTATCAAAATTAACACTGGAGTGTCTGCATCAAAGTCAGTTTTATCTAAAATTTCAAAACATATGGAATTATTTACAGAGGCAGAAGGACTTCCAAATCACTATGAAGCTGTTCGAGGTAGAATACAATGAAGCAAGATTGGATTGGAAAAAAGATTAAAGAATTAAGCTCTCTTAGTGGATATCAAAAACCTGAGATGCATCTTGATGCTCTTAAACTTGATTCTAATGAAAATTATGTCATATCAAAACAATTTCAACAAGATCTAATTACTAATGCTAAAAAAAATTGTGATATACGTGAATATCCATTGGGAGGAGTAGAACGTCTAATTAATCAACTATCAAAATTTCTTAAAGTACCTTCATCTATGATCGGTGTTGGAAATGGGTCTGATCAAATACTTGATTTGATACTTTCAAATTTTGCATCAAAGCAAACCAAAGTTCTTACATCCAATCCGACATTTGGATTTTTTGAAGAACGATGTAAATTATATTCCATCCCAGTTACTGCAATTCCTTTTTCCAGTACAATGACGCTCGATATCAATGATTTTCTTCAATTATCCAAAAGTGCTGATATATTATATCTTGATTCTCCAAACAATCCAACAGGATTTCAATTTCAAAAAAATGACCTACAAAAATTAGTAAAATCATTTGATGGATTAATAATAATAGATGAAGCATATGGAGAATTTAGTGATTTTTCATTATCTAGTATGGTAAAATCACAAGATAATTTGGTTGTAGTTCAAACATTATCAAAATCGTTTGGTTTAGCTGGATTAAGATTAGGATATTTTATTGCAAACACAAAATTCACTGATATTTTTAATCGTGTTCTACAATACCCCTATCCCGTAAGTACATTGACAATAGAATCTGCAATTATAGCATTAGAACAATCAAATCATATGAAAGATGCTGTACAAATTATCAAGGATGAGAGAAAAAGAATAATTGAAAACCTCAAAAAATATGAAACATTTGAGGTCTTTGATTCCAAGGCTAATTTTGTCTTATTTGACGCTCATGGTTCTCACAAAAGAGTTTACAACGCTCTTGTAGAACAAGGCATATCGATTAGAACACTAGGAAAAATTGGACAACATGATGGGTGTCTTCGAGTTACAGTTGGAACAAAGGAGATGAACTCTAAATTTCTACTTGCAATTCGTGATCTATTAAGATGACATTATTACATAAACAACCAGGAATATACATAGATGATTCTATTTTAGATGATCTCATTTCAACAGATGGAATAATATTTGATTGCGATGGAGTTTTAATTGATATTACAA
>CAZQXU010000217.1:0-1548 GCA_964597385.1 uncultured Nitrosopumilaceae archaeon
CCCAATTAAAAAATATGAGATCTATAGGCATAAAAGCTTGACAAGAATAATTTTGATAAAATGAAACTAGTATTTTTAGGAACTTCAGCCGCTCAACCTACTGAAAATAGAGGATTGTCATGTATTTGCTTAGAAAGAGAAGGTGAAATTCTAATGTTTGATGCAGGAGAAGCTGCACAAATTTCTTATTTGAAATCAGGTTTAGGATGGAATAAAAAAATGAAAATTTTTGTTACACATCTTCATGGAGATCATTGTATAGGATTGTTAGGATTACTTCAGACGATGACTATGCAACATAGAACAGAGGCCTTGGAAATTTACGGACCTAGTGGAATTGAGGAATTTATATCTGCAAATATTAAAGTTCTAAATTTTGGATTATCATTTTCTGTTATTATTACAATAGTAGAAGATGGAATAGTATTTGATTCAAAAATTTATTCAATATATGCTTGTAAAGCTAATCATTCAATAACCACTTACTCCTATCTTTTTGTAGAAAAAGATAAGCCTGGTAGATTTGACATAGAAAAAGCTAAGGCATTAGCAATTCCGGAAGGAAAGTTGTGGAATCAATTACAAAATGGAATGGAAATTAAAATTAAAGAAAGAATAATTCTTCCAGAACAGGTATTAGGAGAAAAAAGACCTGGTAAAAAAATTGGAATTTCAGGAGATACAATGCCAACAAAAGAATTAGAAAAATTCTTTGAGAATTGTGATTATCTTGTGTTTGATTCTACGTTTTTAGATGAAACTGCAGATAAGGCTGAAGAAACATGTCATTCAACTGCAAAACAAGCAGCGATGCTAGGAAAAAATGCTAAAGTAAAAAATCTGATCTTAACACATTTTTCTGCAAGGTATAAAGATGAAACCAGACATCTAGAAGAAGCAAAACAAATTCATGAGTCAGTTATTACAGCAAAAGATTTCTTAGAAATTGAGATAAAATAATTAAAAAATGTTTGAACCAGTCATAAAAAAGCTAAAAGAGGCTCAAAAAGTCGTATTTGTTACAGGAGCAGGAATTTCTCAGGAGAGTGGAATTCCTACATTTAGAGGAAAAGATGGATTATGGAGAAATTATGATGCAATGAAATTGGCTACAATTGATGCATTTTATGAAGATCCAAAATTAGTTTGGGAATGGTATAATGAAAGAAGGAAGAATATTTTTTCTGCAGAACCAAATTTAGGACATAAAGCAATAGCAGAATTAGAGAAATTTGTAAAAGTTGTCATATTAACTCAAAATATTGATGGGTTGCATCAAAGGGCAGGAAGTACTAAAGTGTTAGAATTACATGGAAGTATTATCGAAATAAAATGTACTGTTTGTAAATTTAAAAATAAAATTTTAACCGAATTTACAAATATTCCACCTTTATGTAAATGTGGAAATATTTTGAGACCAAATGTAGTATGGTTTGGGGAGCCACTTCCGCAAGATACATGGCAAGAAGCTATGATTCATTCAAGTAATTGTGATGTTATGATAATTGCAGGTACATCGTTAGTGGTATCACCTGCAAATACATTACC
>CAZQXU010000218.1:0-1530 GCA_964597385.1 uncultured Nitrosopumilaceae archaeon
TTATTTCTCTATGCTCTTCAAAGAATTGTTCAATCATTTGCTCTCCTGATTTTGTTGGGTCGATAAATACTTCAAAAAGTTCCATCGTCTTTTCAATGTCTTCTTCTTCTATAGCTTCTCTGACTGATTGTATTGCTTGACTAATCTCTTTTAGATTCTTAACCGGTTTCGGTAATTGTTTTTTCGTAATTCCAAATAATCCCTTCTTTTCTTTTCCCATTCTTTCTGCAACTTCACTTGAAAGATCATATATTGGAATTTTACTTAGACCATCTCGTTTTTCATTTTGGACGATTAATCCCTTCTCTAGTAATTTTCTTAATGCATCTTCTGCGTCAACTTTATCTAGAAACGTTGTCCATACAATAGACCCAATTGTATGATATCCCTGTCGTATTGATTCTAAAACCACAACTTCTACAATTCTTTTAAAACCTTCTTCAATTCTAACATTTGCAAAATCTTTATCTCTAATTGACTTTCTTGCATTTTTCACATCAATCTCAATTGAGCGCTTTAATGCCTCCAATGACTCTGGAACTTGATTTACTAGTGACAGAAAACATGCTTTGTTATACCATGCCATTGCATATGTTGGATCTGACTCTACAGCTTTTTCAATTGCATCGAGTGCTTTAGCATAATTTTTTTGTTCATAATGAACTAGGGCCTTTAAATTCCAGGCCTCTGGGTTGGTGACATCAATGTCTAAAATTTTATCATAAATCTTTAGTGCATCATTATAATCTTCTAAATGAAATCTTGCATATCCTAATTTCATCAATGTTTCAATGTTGTCTGGCTCTATTCGCAATGCTTGCTCGAAGATATCAGCTGCCTCCTCAAGCTTTTCATCTGCCATGAGGTTTATGCCTTTTTTGAATAGTTTTTTACGATTATAGTCTGGATCTACTAAACTAGTCTCATTTCCCTGTTCTTTTTCTTCAACATTATCTTTACCCTTTGACTTTTTTTGAAATAGTTTCTTCACTAGCTCATCTTTGGGCTTTTGTCTAGATAAATACTATCCTTATTTGAGCCTAGTTCTACATGGATTATTATTTTTGATGAACATTTTTTTGAGGCTAATTGACTTTATTGGTGATAAAAAAACCGGTTATTTTGCACCAAATACAGAAATACTTGGAATTTACACAAACGATTATGTCTTCAAGGTTAGAGGTTCACGGTCAAGCCCCATTCAAACAATCTGGCATCTATGAGGTACAGATCTTCATTACTGATTCTAAACCCTCAGTTGATAAAATTAGAACTAAACAATTTTCTTCACTCTGGAAAGGAAACTTCCATCTTAGAGTAAAAGATGGAATGTTTGCTGAGACACTTGGTTCTGATGCAAATCCAATTCCATCATCTGTGTCTGATCTTGATACTATTTGGATTGTTGTAGTTGATCTGTTTTCTTCATTACATTCTGTATTTGATGTGACATTGGGTTCTGGCGAAAGTAAACCCGAACCTAAACGTGAAACTAAATCTGAAATTGAATCTCCAAAACCACAACGAACT
>CAZQXU010000219.1:0-1522 GCA_964597385.1 uncultured Nitrosopumilaceae archaeon
TAGCATTTTTTTCAATTATTGTTTTGTATTTTTTTGGAGCCGTAAATACAAACTCATACTCTTCTCCTCCGTGAAATACTAAATTATTTTGTTCTATTTTATTTGATTTTGCAAATTCTGATAGATCTTTTTTAGCTGGAATATTGTTTATGATAAACTTACAATTACTTTGATTAGCCATTTCATTTAATGTGGTGGATAATCCATCACTGGAATCCATTGTAGATGTAAAATATTTTTTATTATTTATGCCGAAATCTAATCTTGGATTTGGTCTAAAAACTGAACTAATTGCCTTTTTGACAAAAGTTTTCTTAGCTTTCTTTTTTCCAAGTAAAATCTCTAGGCCTGATGCAGTATAGCCAAAAGGACCAGTTACAAATACAATGTCTCCTGTTTTTGCTCCCCTTCTTTTTACTATCTTATCTGTAGTTCCAAATAGAGATACAGTAAATACGATTTCCTTTCCTTCATTAGTATCTCCTCCTAAAATTTTGAACTTGAATTCCTTGGAAGCGTGACCAAATCCGTTTGATATTTCATTAATTTTTGAGCGTGAAATAGTTTTTGGCAAATTCAACGAAATTATTCCATACTGAGGTCTTACTCCTTTAGCCGCAAAATCACTAACACATGCTACAATGCTTTTTCTAGCTGCGTCAGAAATTTTCATTTTTGAAGGCATATCTGTACTCTCAACAAACGTATCGATTTTTACTATGATTTTTGTTTTACCTACTTTGAAAATTTCTACATCTTCTGATACAAATTTTTTATTTCCTAATTTCTTTTGTAGGTTTTTTATTATTGCTGATTCATCTAATATTGTCATAACATTGGTTCACTAATTCTAATGTGTTTTTTACAATTTTCTTACATTTATCTAAGTTATTTGATTCTCCTGAAACTCTGATGATGTCCTCGGTGTTTGATTTTCTAATCAAAACCCAGCTATCTTCATCAATAATTCCTTTAATTCCATCTTGAGTGATAACTTCTGAGTATTCTTTTGAAAGTTTTTTGGATATCTCATCAATAACTCTATCATGAAATATCGAATCCACTTTGATTTTCTCTCTTAACTGTTTGTAACTCTCCATAAAATCTAATATTTCGTCAAATTTTGAATTTCCCATCATTGAAGAAATAAGACCACTTGTTAGAATTCCTTCTCTACAAAAATTAAATTCTGGTAAGATAAAGCCACCACTGCTTCCCTCTCCTCCAGCTTGTGCATTTGTTTTTAGCATCAAATCTATTACGTTTGCTTCTCCGACTTTTGATCTCTGCACACTACCTCCTTTTTCTTTGATAAATTTTTCAACTGAAACACTTGTATCTATGCTAAATACAAATTTCTTATATCCTAATTCTAATGCTTTTGCTACTCCCAAACCTAAAGTCACATCGGGCGTTTGTTTTTCTCCTTTTCTTACAACAACTAGACGATCTCCGTCTAAATCAAAAGCAAATCCAATTCCTTTTTCAGAAGTTGCAGATACAAGATCCGACAAGTTATCTG